>JAPOPM010000222.1 GCA_026712905.1 Deltaproteobacteria bacterium | reverse complement strand
CAGAGCGCATCGGAGCGCGGGCGACGATATGCTCTGGCGCTCGAATATTGGGTATAACACACTGAAATTATGTCACTATTGGCAACCGAAGCGCAGGCCTGCGTACTGTTGCCGACACTATGACAGGAGGGTTTGAAACCCCTTCACTACGGGACCGGCGGAGACCCGCGGAGTGAATCCGCGATGCGGCGTCCATTCGGGGTCCGTAAACTTGGGGATGACCGACTGGTAGGCGGTCTGACGCAGGAGTCTCTCGGGCGAGGACCAGAAGGGGGCTCCCAAAGCGTCCAGGCTGGCGACCTCAACGCCGCGCCCGGCCAGTCGTCGCCCAAGGGAACCCATCGCCGCCGGTACCTGAAACACTGTAGACAAGGTACTCGTCTTTTCTGACGGAGTCCCTGTCATGACCGTGCCCACGGGCTGCAATGCCGCCTCGAGGTCAAGAAGGCCGGCACCGTAGATTTCAATCTGAGCGTAGCGTCCCCGGTTGTTTGCCGTGTTGACGACCCGCTTCACGATCTCGGTGGCCCCAAGTTGGCCCCGGAAATGTTCCATGAGCAAGGCGATTGCGCCCGTGACCACAGGCGCCGCAAACGACGTTCCTCCTGCCTCGTGGACGATGAACCCCTGGCCGCCGCTTCCGGCCGAATTGACGGTCCCCGGCGCCGCAAGACAAAAGTGCCGCCCCCACCGCTCTGGATCCCAATCGGGTGGAACAGCGCCACAGAAGTTCGTGTAGGATGTGTGACTTCCGTCGTGATCCACGGCCATGACGGACAGTTGGGACCCGCGGACATGTGGGACGTAGTACGGGATGTCCGCACCCAGTCCGCTAAACTCCTGAAGTTCGTTGCCAGCGGCGTACACCAAGATTGTCCGGTCGTCGGGATGGGTTTCCGTCTGCATGTAAGCCCGCCAAGTGCGGGGGAGGATTTGCCGGAGCCCCTCGCCCCACCATTGAGTTTCGTCGTTCAAGAGCTCGGAAACGGCAACGGGGTCAAAGACGCCGATCCCGTAGCTTCGGTTGATGATGTCGAAATTTGCGTATTCGTATGCGACATCGATGGCTAATGCTTGATCGACTATGTCACGATTCGACTTCGACAAATTATCGATCACGTAGAGCAGGGACTGTAAGACGTGGCGTTCCGCGGCTTGGTTCCTGTAGCGAAAGTCTTTGAAGATCGGCACCACGGTAGCCCCCGGCGCTATGCCGAAATCTCGACCCGCTGCGACCGAAGCAACTGTAGTCCCGTGAGACAGGCTTGTCGCGTCAGGGATTTCTCTCCAACGGAGGCCGAGGAGGGAGCCCAGGCTGCCCGCCTCATGGTAGTCATTGCGAATAAACCACCGTTCTCCATCGGCTGGCCACCCATGTTTGGCAATAATCCACCTTGCGGTTAGAGTTTCGAGATCCGCATGCTCCGAAGAGTAGGTGATCAGCCGGCAATTGAGTCCCGTTCGCTGGCAGAGAGAGGCGTCCGACAGAAAATCGTCGCCGTCATACACTGGGTACAGGACGGTCGCGCCGGCAAACGAGACCCGTCCGGCAAACTCCGGAAGAGTATAGTTCGCGGCATCGTCCTCTATTCCTATCCTTATTTCTTTGCCCGTCAGTCCCTTTGCATACGCGTAATGCGCGCCGACCATCTCCAGGACGTTCGGCTGGAATACCGTGAATCGCTCATCATCCAGAAAGCTGTCCGCTGAACACTCCGCGGTACGGCATCGGGCGATATCGTCCCTGATAGCGAAAGGGCTGGACTGCGCTTCGTAGTCGTTCTTGTATTGTTCAAGCCCTATGGAGTTCTTCTGCCAATCCTTCTGCGCGTCATCGAACTCCGAGTCGCTAGAATCATAGCTTTCCTTCGCGGTAGTCCATTGAAACAATGCATTGGAGACCCCCGCCCACGCCGTGTCCAGAGTCGCACCGTTGCCACTCGACTCAGCCTGTCCAAAGGCGTCGAGTGCTGTTTGAAGATTTGCTTGTGCCGACAACAGGGAGGCCTCCGCCTCTGTCAGCGCCGTTTCCGCGGCAGCGAGGGCCGTCGCGGATTCCTGGAGTCTAGTCTCCCGCGCCTGCACACCCTCCTGATATTCCGAGTCATCGATCGTGGTTCGGTAAAGCGAGGCTGTCTCTGGCGCGAATCGTTCCAGGGCGGGCGATGTCTCTCCTGCGTTGCTCGATGTGGTCCGAGCCGCTAGGAGGCGGCCGGTACCATCGGTTAGCGGCGATTGCACAGTGGTAGTGGCCGTGATCGCCACACTGTTCCCGCCCGCGAACCCGGCGGGGTGCTGCAGACTGTCGCCGCTTGCACACCCTCCGACTAGCGCCGTCGAAAACAGGAAGGCGATACTGTACGAAGGATTCCTTGAAAACTCACGCATGTTAGACCCTTCACCGAGACTTGTCCGGGCAGAATGACTTCGGCGCGCCTCTTACACAAGAGGAGGCGCCCAAATTGACAAAAATACGGTTAGTATCCCTAAATCAATCAATTATCAAATAAGGGTGACGATCTGATTTCAATAAGTGCAAACATAGGCCATTCACGCCAATACTTGTTTCTAAGTTCGTCTGCAAGCTGTCGTCGAGACGTCGGCGTGTTGTTTGTTTGTGGCTCTGGTTGCCAAGCAAATGGTCGAGAGAGTCAGGAGGGCAAATGACCGAGGCATTCGACAAGGTGATGGCTGGCCTCGATGATGCCCGGGCGGACCTGAAGGGTGCGTGCGACGGTTTCGAGGTACACGAGGTCGAGGTACCGGAACCGGACGTCGCGGCCATCCGAGGCAAGACTGGATTGTCACAACCCGCTTTCGCCAAAAGCATCGGCGTTCCGCTTGGAACTCTCAAGAATTGGGAGCAGGGTCGCCGACGGCCGGAAGGGCCGGCACGTGTGCTGCTTGCTCTGATCGGGAAGCGGCCGTCGATCGTTCAGGAAGAACTCGCTCGTTGAGTTGTTCGGGTTGTCGGCTACGCGCGGAAAGGCGCATTGGCGAGTGTGCGAATGCTAGTGGACAATGGTCGTTGTCTTGGAGCCTCCGGCTAGCTGGCTACCCTACCAACTCCACCGCCGCCGCGCTGATGTGCTCGGCGGACAACCCGTATTTCCCGTACAACCCCTCGGTATCCCCGGATTCGGCGAACTCGGTGACGCCGACGCGCTTGACGCGCCCGCGTCCGAGTTCGGCGACGGCTTCGGACACGGCGCTGCCGAGGCCGCCGGAGATGCCGTGGTCCTCGACGGTGACGATCTTGCCGTGGCTCGAGGCGATGGATTCGATGAACCCGGTGTCGATGGGCTTGATGGTGTGGATGTTGACCACCTGGGCCGAGATGCCCTGGGCGGCCAGCAGGTCGGCGGCCTTGAGAACGTTTTCCATGACGGCGCCGGTGCCCACCAATGACACGTCCGCGCCTTCCCGCAGCACAACGGCCTTGCCGAAGCGGAACTCGTAGCCTTCGCCGTTCACGTCGGCGACCTTCTGGCGTGTGAGGCGCAGGAAGACGGGGCCGTCGTGTTGGGCGATGTACTCCACGGCGCCGCGGGCCTCGACGGCGTCGGCGGGCTGCACCACCGCCATGTTGGGCAGGGTGCGCATGAGCCCTATGTCCTCGGTGGCCATCTGGCTGTAGCCGTCCTCGCCGATGCCGATGCCGGCGTGGGTGCCGACGATCTTGACGTTGGCGCGGTTGTAGGCCACGGCCATGCGGATCTGCTCGAAGCGCCCCACCACGAAGCACGCGAAGCTGCAGATGAACGGGATCTTGCCGGCCAGGGCCATGCCGGCGCCGACTCCCACCATGTTGCCCTCGGCGATCCCCACGTCGAAGAACCGCTCGGGGTGCTTGCGCGAGAACTCGTCGGTCATGGTGGACTTGCGCAGGTCGGCGTCGAGGACAACGATGTCCGGATTGGTTTCGGCGAGGCGGCTGACGGTCTCGCCGAAGGTCACGCGTGTTGCGGTTGCGCTCATGTGTTCTTCCTTGCTGCGGATAACCCGCGGCGTCCCTGCGCGCCGGCGGCCCCCGTAGGGGCGACCGGCGGTCGCCCAATGGCAGTGCCGTGCCAGCGAGGGCGATCGCGGGTCGCCCCTACCCGAGGTCGCCTCGGGCTGTGTCCATTATCTACCCGTTGACGATCTCTTCGACGGCTCGCTCGCCTTCCTCGCGGTTGGGAGCCTTGCCGTGCCATTCCCAGCGGTTCTCCATGAAGCTGACGCCTTTGCCCTTGACGGTCTGGCACACGATCATGGTGGGGCCGCCACGGTGCTGCTCGGCGGCGTTCAGGGCGTCGAGAATGGCGGGGAAGCTGTGGCCGTCGATCTCCAGCGTGTTCCAGTTGAAGGCGCGCCACTTGTCCAGCACCGGCTCCAGGCTCATGATCTCGTCCACCCCTCCGCTCAACTGGATGTGGTTGTAATCCATGAGCACGCACAGGTTGTCGAGGCCGAACCGGGGCGCGGACATGGCCGCTTCCCAGATCTGTCCGGCCTGGCACTCGCCGTCGCTGATGACGCAGTAGGTCCGGTAGTCCTTGCCGCCGGTCTTGCCCGCCAGCGCCATGCCCACGGCCACCGACAGGCCCTGTCCGAGGGAACCGGTGGATGCCTCGACGTAGGGAAAGCGATGCCGGTCCGGGTGTCCCTGCATGCGGCTGTTGAGCTTGCGCAGACTCAGCGTCTCCTCCCGCTCCAGGTAGCCGGCCCGGGCCAGGGCGGCGTATACCGCGGGCACGCAGTGGCCCTTGGAGAGCACGAAGCGGTCCCGGTCGGGCCAGTCCGGCTGCTCGGGACGGTGGCGCATCTGGTGGAAGTACAACGCCGTCACGATGTCGGTGCAGGACAGCGAGCCGCCCGGGTGGCCGGAGCCGGCCTCCACGAGCATGCGGATCACGTCGACCCTGATTTCCTTGGCTATGGCCTCGAGTTCGGGAATTTCCATCGGTTACACCATTGTCTGCCCGCCGCAGATGTTGAGGGCCTGCCCGGTAATCCCCGACGCCTTGTCCGACGCCAGGTAGAGCGCGAACCGGGCGATCTCCTCCGGGTCGAGAAACCGCCGGATGGGCACCGCGGCCAGCGCCTGTTGCTTGAAGGACTCGGGGTCCGTTCCCTGTTGCGCGGCGATCTGCTCGATGCCGGCTCGGGACATCTCCGTGTCCACCCAGCCGGGGCAAAGGGCGTTGACCGTGATGCCGCGCGACACCAGCTCCAGTGCCAGCGCGCGGGTGAAGCCGATGAGCCCGTGCTTGCTGGCGCAATAGGCGGCGTAGCCGGGAACGCCGAACTTGCCCAGCACCGAGGACATGTTGATGACGCGGCCGCCGCCGTCGTCGCTCATGATGCGCAGCACTTCCTTGGTCAGCAGGTACACGCCCGTGAGGTTCGTGTCGACGATGGCGCGCCAGAGGCTGTCGTCTTCGTCGTCCATGGGCGTCATCCCCGAAACCCCGGCATTGTTCACGAGGATGTGAACATGGCCCCAACGCTCGCGGATCGTGTTGACGCAGGCGCGGATGCCGGCCGGGTCGCGCTGGTCGACGGGAATCGCCAGGGCCTCATGTCCCTCCGCCCGCAACTCCTCGGCCACCGCTTCCAGCCGCCCCGCGTCCCGCGCGGCCAGGGCCACGCGCGCACCTTCCCGCGCCATGGCCCTGGCCACGGCCTTGCCGATGCCCGTGCCGGCGCCGGTGATCAGCGCTACTCGCTCTGACAGTTCCATGCGGTGCGGACGGATCGGCGAACCGGGGCGGCCGATCTCAGGACTTCTTCCCGCCCAGCGCCCCCAGCAGCCGCGCGATGGGGTCATAGAACCGCGTCACCACGCGCTCCTTCATGGGGATGATGGAATTGTCGGTGATCTTGATGTGTTCGGGGCAGACCTCGGTGCAGCACTTGGTGATGTTGCAAAAGCCCAGCCCGGCCTCGTTGCGCAGGAACTCCAGCCGGTCGTCCGTATCCAGCGGGTGCATCTCCAGGCTCGCCACGCGCACGAAGAAGCGCGGCCCGGCGAAGCTCGGCTTGTTGTCGTTGTGGTCGCGGATGACGTGGCAGACGTCCTGGCACAGGTAGCACTCGATGCATTTGTGGAATTCCTGCACCCGGTCGATGTCTTCCTGGTACATGCGCCGGGTGCCGTCGGCCTCCTTGGGCTTGGGCTTGAACGGCGGGATGGTCTTGGCCTTCTCGTAGTTGTAGGAAACGTCGGTGACGAGGTCGCGAATCAGCGGGAAGGCCTTGATCGGCGCCACGGTGATGGTCTCGCCGGGCTCGAACGTGTTCATGCGCGTCATGCACATGAGCCGCGGCTTGCCGTTGACCTCGGCGCTGCACGAGCCGCATTTTCCGGCCTTGCAGTTCCAGCGCACGGCGAGGTCGCCGGCGTGCATGGCCTGGATGGCGTGGATCACGTCCAGCACCACCATGCCCTCCTGGAGCGGCACGGTGTAGTCCCTGAATTCTCCGCCGCTGGCGTCGCCGCGCCAGACGCGCATCCTCGCTTGGGCTCCGTTTCCTGCGACCGCTGCTTCAGCCATCAAACTTGCTCCTCGACGATTTTCCTGAGCTCCTCGGGCATCTCCGGCAGGGGCTCGAGGGAGACCGAGATGGTTTCGTTCTGCGTGCGCGTGACCACGTTGACGCTGCCGTACTCGGGATCGGGATCGGGGTAGTCGTCACGCGTGTGGCCGCCGCGGCTTTCCTTGCACTCCAGGGCCGACAGGGTGGCGGCCTCGGCCACCCCCAGGAGCGACCCGAGGTCCAGCGCCAGGTGCCAGCCGGGGTTGAAGCGCCGGCCGCCCTCGACCTTCACGCGCGCGGCCCGTTCCTTGTAGGCCGCGATCTCCTCCATCGCCTTCAGCATCTCGCTCTCGGTGCGGATGATGCCCACCAGGTTGTGCATGGTGCGCTGGAGATCCATGTGGATGGCGTAGGGGTTTTCGCCGCCGCGGTCCGTGAAGGGCTCCAGCATCAGCGTCGTGAACCGGTCCACCTCCGCCGGGTCCGGCGCCGCCGCGGCCGCCGCTCCGAGCGCGTAGTCCGCGGCCGAGCCTCCGGCGATGCGCCCGAACACCAGCAGGTCGGACAGGGAGTTGCCGCCCAGCCGGTTGGCGCCGTGCAGCCCTCCCGCCACCTCGCCCGCGGCGTAGAGCCCTTCCACCGTGGTGGCCGACGTGTCCGCGTCCACCCGGACGCCGCCCATGATGTAGTGGCAGGTGGGCCCCACCTCCATGGCTTCCTTGGTGATGTCCACGTCCGCCAGCTCCTTGAACTGGTGGTACATGGACGGCAGCCGCCGCATGATGTAGTCCGCGTCCCGGCGGTTGGCGATGTCCAGGTATACGCCGCCGTGCTCGGTGCCGCGGCCGGCCTTGACCTCGGCGTTGATGGCCCGGGCCACCTCGTCCCGCGGCAGCAGGTCGGGGGTGCGGCGGTTGTTCTTCTTGTCCTGGTACCAGGCGTCGGCTTCGGTTTCGTTGTCCGCGGTCTCCGCCTTGAAGAAGTCGGAGATGTAGTTGAACATGAAGCGTTCGCCCTCGGAGTTCAGCAACGTGCCGCCGTCGCCGCGCACCCCCTCGGTCACCAGGATGCCGCGCACGCTGGGCGGCCACACCATGCCCGTGGGGTGGAACTGCACCTTCTCCATGTCGATGAGATCCGCTCCCACCTCCATGGCCATGCCCATGCCGTCGCCGCTGTATTCCCAGGAGTTGGAGGTGACCTGCCAGCATTTGCCGGAACCGCCGGTGGCCAGCACCACGGCCTTGCAGTTGAACACGATGAGCTCGCCGCTCTCCCGCCAGTAGCCGATCGCGCCGCTCACCCGGCCGTCGTTCATGAGCAGGTGCTGGATGTTGCACTCCATGTAGACGTCGATGCCCAGCGCCACCGCGCGCTGCTGCAGCGTCCGGATCATCTCCAGCCCGGTGCGGTCGCCCACGTGCGCCAGCCGCGCGTAGCGGTGGCCGCCGAAATCCCGCTGCAGGATCAGGCCCTCGTCGGTGCGGTCGAACAACGCGCCCCACTCCTCCAGTTCCAGCACCCGGTCGGGCGCCTGCTGGGCGTGGATCTGCGCCATGCGCCAGTTGTTGAGCAGCTTGCCGCCGCGCATGGTGTCGCGGAAATGGACCTTCCAGTTGTCCTCCGGCCACACGTTGCCCATGGCGGCGGCGATGCCGCCCTCGGCCATGACCGTGTGCGCCTTGCCCAGCAGCGACTTGCAGACGATGGCGGCCTTCGCGCCCTTGTCGTGGGCCTCGATGGCGGCGCGCAGGCCGGCGCCGCCGGCGCCCACCACCACCACGTCGTAATCGTGCGTCTCGTAGCTCTCGCCGGCCATCAGATGAACCTCAGATCCTGGATGACACCGTGGGCCAGCAGCCGGACGTAGACATCGGTGAGCCCGACCCATACGAGGCTCGTCCAGGCGATCTGCATGTGCTTCTCGTTGAGCTTGGTGACGATGCCCCAGGTCTTGTAGCGTGCGGGCGCGGCCCTGAAGCTGTTGAGCCCGCCGCCGCACAGGTGCCGGCACGAGTGGCACGAAAAGCTGTAGAGCGACAGCAGGGCCGCGTTGGCGATCAGCACCAACGTCCCCAGGCCGATGCCGAAGCTGCCGCCGAAGTTGAAGGCGATGATGGCGTCCCACCACAGGAACGCCAGGATCGGCAGCGACGCCCAGAAGAAGTACCGGTGAATGTTCTGGAGAATGAACGGGAACCGGGTCTCGCCCGAGTAGCTGCTCGCGGCGTCCCGCACCGCGCAGGCCGGCGGCGACCAGAAGAAGGATCGGTAATAGGCCTTGCGGTAGTAATAGCAGGTCAAGCGGAAGCCGCCCGGGATCCACAGGATCAGTATGGCCGGCGACCAGTTGAACCACGAGCCGAACAGCGGCACGCTCACGTGCTCACAGTTGATGGCGAGGCACGGCGAGTAGAAGGGCGAAAGGTACGGCGCCGCGTAGTAGTTGCCGTTCTGCAGCGCGGCCCAGGTCGCGTAGACGCCGAAGGCGCCCAGACCCAGCACGACCAGCATGGGTTCCAGCCACCACGTATCCTGCCGCAGGGTTCTCTTGTCGATTGCTACGGTGCTCATGATTCGGTGCTCTTCGCACTCCTTTGGTGTGTGATTTGCGGAATTCAGGCGGCGCGCCCCGGAGCGCGGGTAGTCGTGCGCCGCGCGCGTCCGTCACCGCTCCGTCAAGCCGCGCGCCCGATTCTCACTGCCGCTTCCGGACCACTTCGTAGCCCAACTCGTCGATGCCGGAGAGGATCTCCGCCAAAGCGGTTTCGTCCTCGACCCACGCATGGCCGAGGCGGACCTTGACGGCGTAGTAGAAGCCGAAGGGACGCTGCGACTTGCGAAACTTGAACAGTTCCCGCGCCAGGTTGACGGGATTGGGCTTGTAGTCCTGCTCGCCCATCCCTTACGTCAGCATGTCGACCTTGTCGTTGACCGCCTTGGTGGACACGATGTGCTTGCCGAGCTGCATCTCGTCGGCATCGAACCCCAGCGCCAAGCCCAGGAGCTGCGGCAGATGGATGATCGGCAGATTGATCTTCTCGCCCTTCAGGCCTTCGGCCCTGGGCTGGTTGCCGTCGAGGTTCAGGTGGCACAGCGGACACGGTGTCACCATGCAGTCGGCGCCGTTCTGTTTCGATTCGCCGGCGTGCTTGGCCACCATGCCGAGGGAGCTTTCCTCGTTGGCGGTGAGCACCGGGAAGCCGCAGCACTTGGTCTTGCCGCTGATGTCCACGTTCTCCGCCCCCAAAAGCTGCGTGAGGTCCTCCAGGTAAGTCCGGCGTCCGCCCACCTCCTTGGTCGGCACCATGATGGGGCCGGGCCGGCGCAGGAAGCAGCCGTAGAACGGCGAGACCTTGAGGCCGTCGAGCGGGCGCTGGATCAGCGACTTGAGCTTCTCGACACCCAAGTCCTCGAACAGCACCCACAGCAGGTGCTTGACCTCGGTGGTGCCCTGGTAGGACAACCCTTCCTCCGCCAGGTACTCGCGGTTGATCTCCTCGCGGTACTCGGGATCCTGCAGCCGGTGGTTGGCTTGGCTGAAGACGCCCTGGCAGGTGCTGCAGATGGTCATGATGGGCAGACCCATCTGCTCGGCCTTGGCGAAGGTACGCGCGTTGATGGGGTCCGACAGTTGCGTGGGCATGCAGCCGGCGCCGGTGCACGCCACGTCGTTCATCTCCTCGAGCTCGATATCCAGCTTCTCGGCGACCTTGGTAGCCGCGGTGTAGAGCTCGGGACAGCCGCCCTTGGCCACACATCCGGGGTAGAACGCGTATTTCACTTGGAATCCTCCGCTTTCTCGATGATGCGCTTGATCTGATCGGCCCCCGGGCGCTTCTCGTGCCGGCCGGGCATCTTCCCGCGCGTCATCGCGCGCACGGCAGTGGGTAGTAGCTTCATGAGGCCGCCGATGTTGGTCAGCCCCTCGGTCTCCATCACCAGTTTGCGCTCATCGAGCCACCCGGTCTGCTTCACCGAGTTGATGAAGCTGTTGTGATGGCGCGCGACCTTCTCGTTCTTGATGCCGTGCTTGAAGGAGACGTCGCGCATCTCCATGATCTTGGTCGACGGCTCGAGTCCGCGCGCGCACTTGCCGTTGGCCTCGTAGCAGTGGACGCAGTCCCACAGGCCCTTGGGCTGCTCCACCACCGCCAGGCGCTCTTCCTTCCTGCTGCCGTCCTCCCGTGGGTCCATGACGAAGCGGTAGCCCTTGACCATGGCCCCGGGTCCGAGGAAGTCGAAGTCCACGGGCAGCACCGCGCAGCCCTCGTCGCACAGGCCGCACTGGTAGCAGCTCATGGTCTTGCGCACCGCCGCCATCTCCGCCTCGGGAATCAGGTTCTCCGCCGGCGCGAACTCGTCGTCCGGCTCCATCCACGGCTTCATGGCGGCCATCTTGTCCCAGGTGAACCTGTCCATGTCGAACACCAGGTCCTTGATCACCGGGATGTTGCGCACCGGCGCGCACAGGATCTCCGGACCCTTCTTGGTGACGTCGGCGATCTTGGTGGTGCAGGTGAACTGGGCCTTGTAGTTGATGCGCACCGCGCACTCGCCGCACGTGCCCTGGCAACAGGAGGCCCGGAAGGCCAGGGTGTCATCCTGCTCGTCCCGGATCTTCTGGAGCCCGTCCAGCACGGTGGCGTCTTCCGGCAGGTCGACCTGGTAGGTCGAGAAGCTGGACTCGCCGCCGTTTTCCGGGTCCTCGCGATGAACCTTGTAGGTGACTTCCATGGTCCCTCCTTGCCGGCCCGCTGTCCCGTCCCTTTCCCGGTCCGTGCTGACGGGATCGAGTCAGGCCACCGGCGCCGGATCTTAAGCCGATACCGCTTTCCGGTCGAGCTTGGGCGCGCCGTCCTGCTGGTGAACGACGGTGTGCGCCTTCCAACTGGTGTCGTCACGCTCGGGAAAATCACCCCGGAGATGCGCGCCCCGGCTCTCGTTGCGGCTGCGCGCGGCCAGGGCCACGGCTTCCGCGAGCCTCAGCATGTTCCCCAACTCGAGATGGCTCGTCAGCGCATAGTTGAAGATGCGCGACTTGTTGCCGACGCGGAGCTTCCCGTGCCGTTCCCGCAGCGTGCGGATCTTCTCCTGGGCCTCGGTCAAGCCCGCGTCGGTGCGCGTCACCCCGAGGTTCGCTTGCATGATCTCGCCGAGCTCGCGATGGATGGTTCCCAGGGTATCGCCCGAGGAGCCCCCGGAGGTGATCGCCGCCAGCCGTTCGCCGTCCCGCGCCGCCTGGTCCGTGGGCGCGTTCCGGGTGCCCGCGGACTTGGCGTGGCCCGCGGCCGCTTCGCCGACGCGCTTGCCGAACACCACCGCCTCCGTGAGCGTGTTGCCCGGCAGCCGCCCCGCCCCGTGGACGCCGCTGTGGGCGCACTCGCCGACCGCGAAGAGCCCCGCCACCGAGGTTTCCCCGGAAGCGTTGGTGTCGAGCCCGCCCATGGCGCGGTGCGCCACCGGCTGCACCGGGACGGGAGCCTGGGTGATGTCGAGCCCGGCCATGAGCCGGACCACTTCGGCGGTGCCGGGAAAGCGCGCGGCCAGGTTCTCCACCGGGCGCAGGTCCAGCGACACCGGCCCGCCGCCGTTGCTGCCGGCCTTGTCGACCGCGGCCGCGAGCTGCGCCCGCGAGAGCCCCGCGGCATCCACCACGGTGTCGCCCGCGGCGTTCACCAGCCGCGCGCCCGCGCTCAGCGCGGCTTCGCTGATCAGCGCCGTCCGCGCCGCGCTGTACACCGTGGGATGGAACTGCACCATCTCCATGTCGGCGAGCCCCACGCCCATGTCGTAGCCCAGCGCGAGCCCGTCGCCGGTGGTGCCCACGGCGGCGGTGCACGGGCGGTACGCCTGAATGAAGCCGCCGGTGGCCAGGATCACGGCGCCGGCGCTGAAGGCCTCGATCCGGCCGGTCCGGTGGTCCAGCGCCACCGCGCCGGTGCAGGCGCCGGCGTCCTGAATCAGGGAGGTGACGAACCATTCCTTGAAACACTCGATGTCGTAGCGCTGGAACTGCTCGTGGAGCACGTGCAGCACCATGTGGCCGGTGCGGTCCTCCGCGTAGGCGGCGCGCTCCGCGCTGCCGGAACCCAACGCCCGGCGGTCGATGCGGCCGTCCGCGTCCCGGTTGAAGGGAACGCCGACGCGCTCGAGCCACACCACCTCGCGGGCGGCTTCCGCGGCCAGCGCGTTCACCGCCTCGGGATTGCACAGCCCCTCGCCCGCGTTCATGATGTCGTCCGCGAACTTCTGCGCCGAATCGTCGCTGCCCAGCGGCGCGTTGATGCCCCCCGGCGACAACGCCGAGTTCGTGCGCAACGGATGGACCTTGCTCAGCACCGCCACCGACGCCCCGGCGCGCTTCGCCGCGATCGCCGCGCGCAGACCGGCCGCGCCTCCCCCAATAACGAGAACATCATGTTCGGGCACTGGCAATCCCCTTTTCCCAGTGGACTCGCTACACGCAAATCTCCAGTGTTTTGACGGGGTATAGCAAAACCCGCTCGGACGCGTCAACGGCAGTTTCGGAGCACTCCCCGGCTCGGTGCAGGGCGCCGCCGCGCGGCCTCGGAGCGCATCAAGAAACGGTATCGTGGTTTCCCCCGGGCGTGCTCCGCCGTTGGCGCGCCGCCGCCCGATAGGCTAGTGTGGTGTCCGGTTAACTCGCATAACAATATGCGGAGGATTTTTCGTCGTCGGCAAGGCGCGATGACGAGCAGTGGCGGTCACCACGCGAGGAAGAGTAACGCAGCCGACGGCGAAAAAGACCCATATATTGTGTATTGATCCCACCTAATTTCTCTCCACTTCTCGGGTAGCGAACAAGCGCTGCCATGTCAAGTCTCGTCACGACAAATCTACAATAACCCCCTACATTACAGCACCTTATAGTGGTTGCCGAATGACTCATGCCCCTGTGCTCTTCGGTCAAGCCGCGCCAGCTGATGACATCCCACACTCCAAGTTACGATTCCAGTGGGTTGCGTTCCGATTACGGTCCTGATAGCATTTTCTCCGGTTTCGGGTTTTCGTTCGGTCACGGAGTGATGAAGAGACCGCGAGGGGTGACGGAGGACCATGATATCACCGGGTGAGAGTCCGGCGCCAGTCTTTCCGCAGGGGTCGGAGCCAGAT
>JAPOPM010000221.1 GCA_026712905.1 Deltaproteobacteria bacterium | reverse complement strand
CGGAATGCAAGCCATGATACATTAGTATGGCACTACATTCCGTCCCCAGAAACATGATCTCAATGAATTCAATAGGTTAGATGGTGCACCCGTACACAAAATACCCTAAATCCCCACATTCATGTTAAAGATGGGCTAATCCTCATCCGGAAAGATCTTGGAGTTCTCGATCAGGTCCATGAGTTCCTCATCGGGTTCGTCAAAGTCCGGCGACATCCAGAATTGCCCTTCGTAACCTCCGAACTGTCGTTCTTCGAGGCGTTTTCTATAGGGTTCCAGCCGCAGGTAAGGTTCACCGGCCTTGGCGATCACGATCTCCTCGCCCTCCCAAGCCAACTTGCCCAGCTTCGAAAGCTGGGACTTCGCTTCGTGCATGTTCACCTGTTTCATTCAACGACCTTGTTAGCTAAGTTGAGCTAAGTGTTATCAGGGGTGTCCATTCTCGTCAAGACGGAGACCCGATGTGGGACACTCATAACTTCTCACCGGCCCTCCTCTGTTGTATGCTGACGCATCCCCATGGTCGGGGAACCGCGTGGCGGGGCGAGTCCAACACGGAAGCAGGTTCGACATGAGCGGCACAGATTCAGACACGGTCCTTTCGGACCACGAGCGCGCCACCATCGAGGCGGCGGCCGCGCGCATCGTGCCGTCGGACGAGGGCGCCGGCGCGCGCGAGGCTGAGGTCATCGATTTCATCGAGGGCTTGCTGGCCGCGGACGAGGTGGACACGGACATCAGCCCGCGGGAGAAGAAGGAGTACGCCAACTTCATCCTCGGCGGCATGGGCGGGCGCACCGAGGAGCAGCAGGTGACTCTGTTCAAGCTCCACGGCACCGGCAGCCGGCACCTGCAGGCCTATCGCGACGGGGTGCTGGAGCTGGACCGCGTAGCCGCGGAACTGGCGTCGGGCAAGGACTTCCGCGGCCTGGACGACGCGGGCCGGGACCAGGTCCTGACGGTGCTGGACGAGCGCAAGGACCCGTTCTTCACGCTGCTGCTGACCCATACGATGGAAGGGTTCTACGGTCATCCGCGCCACGGCGGCAACAAGGACCGGGCGGGATGGCAGGTGCTGGACTATCCCGGCCCGAGCTTCCCGCACGGCAACGAAAAGCCCTATGGGTGGTACGACGCCAACGAGCCGGACGAGTTCGCCCAGGAGAAGAAGGATCGCTCATCCTGACAAACGCCCCGGTGACGGAGACTCGGGGGCAGGGCATTCAAGAGCGGAGGACACGGATGGCACAGCGTGAGACGGTGGACGTCTGTATCGTGGGAGGCGGCGCCTCGGGACTGGTGGCGGCCAAGGAGTTGACCGAGGCGGGCATGACCGTGTGCGTGCTGGAGCGCGGCCCCTGGTACAAGCGCGAGGACTTCGCGCTGGGCGACGAGCTCATGTACAAGCGGCGCAACTTCTTCTGGCCCACGGTGGAGTTGGAGCCGCGCACCTGGCGGCCCGATGCGGACACCCCGGCCGAGGTTCTCTCCACCAAGACCCAGACTTTCTCCAACGCCATGTGCGTGGGCGGCGGCACCATCCACTACAGCGGGCTCTCCTGGCGTTTCCACGAGTCGGACTTTCGCGTGAAGTCCGAGGACGGCGCGGTGGCGGGCACCACCATCGAGGACTGGCCCATCTCCTACGACGACATGGAGCCCTTCTACGAGAAGGCGGAATGGACCGTCGGAATCTCGGGCCAGGGCTGGTCGAGCCCCTTCGACCCGCCGCGCAAGCGTGACTACCCGGTGGGGCCGGCGGCGCGCAACAGCCCGGGCGCGGCCCTGGAGCGGGGCGCCCGCAAGCTCGGCCTGCACCCGTTTCCCACGCCGCTGGCCATCCTCACCGGGGACTACGACGGCCGTCCCGGCTGCATCGGCAAGGGCATGTGCTCTTCCTACGGCTGCCCGGTGGGCGCCAAGTCGAGCACCTTGGAATCAATGCTGCCCAAGGCCCTGGCCACCGGACGGCTGGAGATCCGGCCCCTGTGTCTTTCGCGCGAGATCACCCTCGACCGGCAGGGCAAGGCCTCCGGCGTCACCTATTTCAATGCCGAGGGGGAGGAGGAGCACCAGCCGGCGCGCTTGGTGGTGATGGCCGCCGGCGGCGTGGAGACGGCACGCCTCCTGCTGCTGTCCGAGTCTGCCCGCTTCCCCCAGGGTCTGGCCAACGGCAGCGGTCTGGTGGGCAAGAACCTCATGTTCCATTCCCCGGGCGTGACCCTGGTGGTGACGTTTCCCGAGCCGCTGGACGGCCACAAGGGGACATCCAGCACACGCGTGCTCCACGACTTCTACAAGACCGACACCAGCCGGGGGTTTATCCGCGGCGGCTTCATGCACCCACGCGCTCACGGCGGCGACCCCATCGAGCTGGCGCTGCGGCCCATCCACGGCAAGCGCTGGGGCAAGGAGCACAAGGACTCCATGCGCGAGACCTGGCGCCACTACCTGCACAGCCACTGCACCGGCGAGAGCCTTCCGGTGGAGAGCAACGCCGTCGACCTCGATCCGGACCTGACGGACTGCTACGGCCTGCCGGTGGCGCGCATCACCTACACCAGCCACGAGAACGACGTCCGCCTCGCCACCTATCTGGGCGAGCGTTCGCGGGAGATCTACGAGGCCGCCGGCGCGACCCGGATCATCGTGCCCAAGCCCGAGACCCGCAAGCTGCACAACCACCAGATGGGCTCCTGCCGGATGGGCAACGATCCCGAGTCGTCGGTGGTGGACAAGTGGTGCCGTTCCCACGACGTGTCCAACCTCTTCATCGTCGACGCCAGCGTGTTCGTCACTGCCGCCGGTCTCAACCCCACCCTCACTATCCAGGCCAACGCGTTCCGGGTGTGCGATTACATGGTGTCCGAGGCGCGCAAGGGCAACCTCATCCATTGAAACGCCTGCCGTCGCGGTGGCCTTGTTTTTGCGTCTCTTGTGAGCGGGCCGGGAGCGGACACCGCGGCCCGTGTCCGGCGGGCCGTTCTCGTGGTGCGTCGGAACACTCATGAATCCGCGGTTCGTTTGGCGGGACGTGACAGGCCACGAAGTGGGGACCGATGAGCGCGGCACAAGGGATACTCAAGGACATCTTCGGGTTCGATAGCTTTCGTCCTGGCCAGGAGGGCGCCATCGAGGCGCTGCTGGCGGGACGCCACGTGCTCACCGTGATGCCTACGGGCTCGGGCAAGTCGCTGTGCTTCCAGGTCCCCGCGTTGGCCCTGGGCGGCCTGACCATCGTCGTGTCCCCGCTGGTGGCGCTGATGCAGGACCAGGTGGCGGCGTTGCGCTTGGCCGGAGTGGCGGCGGACTCCATCAACTCGTCCAACACCAGGGCGGCCAACGTCGCCGCCTGGCGCCGGGCCGCCGCCGGCGACACGCGGCTCTTGTACATGGCGCCGGAGCGACTGATGACCGAGCGCATGCTGGAGGCTCTCGGCCGGCTGCCGGTCAGACTGTTCGCCGTGGACGAGGCCCACTGCATCTCGCAATGGGGTCCATCCTTCCGCACGGAGTACGAGGACCTGTGCCGGCTCCGGCATCTCTTCCCGGGCGTTCCCATCGCCGCCCTCACCGCCACCGCCGACGCCATCACCCGCGAGGACATCGCCGAGCGTCTGTTCGGCGGCGACGTGGATGCGTTCGTGTTGGGCTTCGACCGCCCCAACATCCGGTTGGCGGTGGAGTTGAAGCAGGAGTGGAAGCGCCAGACCCGGAGCTTCCTGGCGCGCCACGAGGGCGAGAGCGGCATCATCTACTGCCTGTCCCGCCGGAAGACGGAGGAGACCGCGGCGCTGCTGGCGGCGGACGGCATGCGTGCGCTGCCCTATCACGCGGGCATGGACAAGGAGGACCGGGAGGCGCACCAGAACGCCTTCATGACCGATCCCGGCGTAGTGATGGTGGCCACCATCGCCTTCGGCATGGGCATCGACAAGGCGGATGTGCGCTACGTGCTGCACACCGATCTGCCCGGCAGTGTCGAGGCCTATTACCAGGAAATCGGACGCGCCGGGCGCGACGGCGCGCCCGCGGAAGCGCACATGCTGTACGGCTTGGCGGACATGCGCATGCGCCGCCAGTTCATCGAAAAGGAGGACGCGGGCGCGGAGCGGCGGCTGCGGGAGCACAAGCGTCTCGACGCGTTGCTGGGGTATTGTGAGGCGCCGGCCTGCCGTCGCGTGACGCTGTTGGAGTACTTCGGCGAGCGCATCGATCCCTGCGGCAACTGCGATGTCTGCATTGACCCGGTGGAACGGGTGGACGGCACCGAGGCCGCGCAAAAGGTGTTGTCCGCGGTCTACCGCACCGGCCAGCGGTTCGGCGCCGCCCACGTGATCGACGTGCTGCGCGGCACCGCGACGGAAAAGATCGAGCGCGCCGGCCACGACCGGCTGCCGACCTTCGGTCTGGGCGCGGACCGAGGCAAGAACGAATGGCGCTCTCTCATCCGTCAGATGGTGGCCACGGGTTTCCTCAGGCTCGACATCGGCGGCTACGGCGGCATTTCCATGACCGGCAAGGGCCGCGGCCTGCTGCAAGGCGAGAGCGCGTTCTTCTATCGCCCGGACACGGTGCGCGTTCCGGCGACCGCGCCCGCGCGGGACGGCGGCCAACGCCGCCGGAAGGAACCCGATGGAACTCCGTTGGGCACCTCCGAGGCGGCGTTGCTGGAAGCCCTCAAGGCGTTGCGTCTCCAACTCGCCCGGGAGCGCGGTGTGCCGGCGTATATTGTGTTCTCCGACCGAACGCTCATCGACATGGCACGGCGCAAGCCCCGGACTCAGGAGGAGTTCGCCGAGGTGAACGGCGTCGGTGCCGCCAAGCTCGCCGCCTTCGCGGATCCGTTCCTGGCCGCCATCGAGGGCGCGCTGGGGGATGCATGAATCGTAACGGAACGTCATTCCCGCGGAAGCGGGAATCCAGGGGTGGCGAGGCGGGAAACGCCGCTGTCGTGCCCCTCCACTGCCCCTGGATTCCCGCTTCCGCGGGAATGACGTTCCGCGAAACGTCCGCGCCAGGCCGTCCCGATCCGGTTGAAACTCCGGCAGGGCGTGCCATAGTTTTTATAGTGTCAGGCGGGACGCTATTCCCCGCGTTGGAACAATTGGATGGGCCGACCGATCGTTGGTGAAAGGAGACAAGCAATGGTGAGCTATGGCAAAGGTGGAAGGTGGCTGGTGGCGCTGGCGGCGGCCACGGCCCTGGCATTGACGGCCGTTCCCGCGGCGTCGGCGGACGAGGCGGCGTACATGCGCTGGTGGAACACGCTGAGCCCGGAGCAAATGGTGAAGGCGCTGCACGGCGACAAGGCGACGGAGGCGCAGGCCAAGGCGGCGAAGAAGATGTACAAGGACCTGGACGCCGACACGAAGAAGCTCGTGGACGCGGCGGCCGACTCCATCTACGACGAGAGCGGCTACGACAGCGTCGGTCAGTGGTGGGAAACCCTGGACTGCCGGCTCATGCGCGTGGCCGCGGGTGACGGCATCACCGCGGATCCGGCGAGCCCGTTCTGCGCGCACTATCCGGGGTCGGGCGCGGCGAAGATCATGGACGAGGCCGCGACCAAGTGGGTCAACGTGGTAGGCCAGGCTCTGTTGGGCCGGAGCGATCCGGGCAAGTTCCCGAAGTAGCGGCCACGCCCGCCCGCCCGCGGGCCTTCAGGCCTTCGGCCCCCCTTTCCTTGCGGGAGAGGGGGGCTTTTTCGTTTCAACGGGTGCGGGTCAGCTTGGGGTCGATAATGTCGCGCAGGCCGTCCCCCAGCAGGTTGATGCCGAGCACCGTGACGAAGATGGCGATGCCCGGGAAGATGGTGAGCCAGGGGGCGCGGTACATGTAGCTGCGGCCTTCGCTCAGCATGGAGCCCCAAGTGGGGATGCTCGGCGGCACGCCCAGTCCCAGGAAGCTCAAGCTCGCCTCGGTGATGATGACCACGGCCATGGCGAAGGTGGCGATGACCATGACGCTGGGCAGCGTGTTGGGAATGACGTGGCGCAGGATGATGTAGCGGTTGCTGGCTCCCAGCGCCCGCGCCGCCTGCACGAACTCGCGTTCCTTGAGGGACAACACCTCTCCCCGGACCACCCGGCAGTACTGCACCCAACGGCTCAGCACCAGCGCGATGACGAGGTTCACCAAGCCTTGGCCCAGGAAGGCCATGATGGCGATGGCCAGCAGCAGGAAGGGGAACGCCAGGAATATTTCGGTGGTCTTGTTGATGACTTCGTCGATCATCTCTCCGAAGTAGCCCGCCACCGCGCCGAGAAAGCAGCCCAGGATGCCGGCCAGGAACACGGTGGCCGCTCCCACCATGAGCGAGATGCGCGACCCGTAGATGACCCGGCTCAGGAGGTCGCGTCCCAGGTTGTCCGTGCCCATGACGTGCGGGTTCGTAGCCAGATCCAGCGACGGCGGCCGCAGGCGCTGCTCCAGGCTCTGTTCCTGGGGATCGAAAGGCGCGAGCAGGGGCGCCCCCAGTCCGCAGATGCACAGCAACAGCACGATGAGGCCGCCGCTGAAGACCTTCGTGTAGCGCCGCCAACCGATCATAGCCGTATCCTCGGATCGACCCAGGTGTACAGCAGGTCGACCATCAGGTTGACGAAGAAATAGACCATGGCGAAGAAGAGGATCACCCCTTGGGCGAGCTTGTAGTCCCGGGTGGTGATGGCCTGGATCAGCAGGCTGCCGATGCCGGGCCAGGAGAACACCGTTTCGGTGATGACCGAGCCGCTCAGCAGCGCGCCGAGTTGAAGCCCCAGGATGGTGATGATGGTGATGAGCGCGTTCCGCAGGGTGTGTTTCCAGATGACCGTGCGCTCGCTCAGTCCCTTGGCCCGCGCGGTGGTGATGTAGTCCTGGCGGATGACTTCCAGCACGCTGGAGCGCGAGATGCGTGTGATGATGGCGGCGAAGCTCGTCCCCAGGGTGATGGCCGGCAGCAGGATGTGCTTGAATGCGTCCCAGAAGGCTGCGAGGTCGCCGGCGATCAGGGCATCCACGAGCATGAGGTTGGTCACCGGCACGACGTTGACGCCGTAGGTCAGCCGGCCCGCCACCGGCAGCAGGTTCCACTGGCCTCCCAGGAAGAAGATCAGCATGATGCCGAGCCAGAAGTTGGGTACCGATATGCCCACCAGCGCCACGGTCATGCCCGAGTGGTCCCACAGCGTGTTGTGCTTGATGGCGGAGTAGACGCCGATGGGGAGCGCGATGATGATGGCCACCAGGAGACTCGCCAGCGCCAGCTCCACCGTGGCCGGGAGCCGCTCAAGGACGAGCTGCACGACGGGCTCCCCGTAGCGCATGGACTCGCCGAAGTTCCCCTGGACGGCCTTCGACACGAACTGCCAGTACTGGACGATGATGGGCTGGTCGAGCCCCCACTCGCGGGTGACTTCCTCGATCTCGTGGGGCTCCGCGTCCTCACCTAGCAAAAGCGTCACCGGATCTCCCGGCGCGAGTTGCATCAGGAAGAAGACCAGAAAGGACATTCCGATCAAGACGGGTATGGCCCCGATAAGTCTCCGCCGAATCATCGAGCTACAGTCCCATCTGCGCCAGCGACCGGTCGAGCCGCTCGAGCGCTTCGTTCACCTGTTCCCGGGTGACGGTGAGCGCCGGGGTAATGCGGATGACGTTGCCCATGAGGCCGCCCTTGCCGACGAGCAGGCCGTTCTGCCTGGTCAGCTCGAAGAGCCTGGCCACGGCTTCCGGACTCGGCGTCTTGTCGGGACCCACCATCTCCACGGCCTGCATGAGGCCCATGCCGCGGACATCACCCATGAGCGGGTACTTCTGCTGGAGACCCAGCAGCCCCTCCCGGAGCTGATGCCCCCGCTCCGCCGCGTTGGCCACCAGTCCCTGGTTCTCGATCACCTCGATGGTAGCCAGCGCGGCGGCGCTGGTCACCGGATTTCCTCCGAAGGTGGAGAGGGACAGCCCCTTGATGCTGTCGGCGATCTCCGGCCGGGTGATGGTGCCGCCGATGGGGACGCCGTTGGCCATACCCTTGGCGAAGGTCATGATGTCCGGTTCCACCTCCCACTGCTCGATGCCGAACATCTTGCCGCCGGTCCGGCCCCATCCCGTCTGCACCTCGTCGCAGATGAACAGGCCGCCGTACTTGTGCACGATGTCCGCGACCTCCCGGAAGTACTCCCGGGGCGGGGTGATGAACCCGCCGACGCCCTGGATCGGTTCGGCGATGAACGCCGCGATCTTCCCCGACGTGGCGGTCTGGATGGCGCCTTCCAGGTCCTTGGCGCACTTGAGGTCGCAACTGGGATAGGTGAGCCCGAAGGGGCAACGGTAGCAGTAGGCATTGGGAATGTGATGGACGTTGGGGCTCGAAGTGGGAGTGAGCCGCCACGTATAGTGTCCGGTGAGGCTCATGGCAAGCTGCGAGCGGCCGCTGTACCCGTGGCGCAGGGCGATGACGTCTTGGGACCGGGTGTAGAGCTGCGCCACCAGCACCGCGGTCTCGTTCGCCTCGGTGCCGCTGTTGGTGAAAAAGGACTGCTTCAGCGCCCCGGGGGTGATGGCGGCGAGCTTCTCGGCCAGGCGGACGTGGGGCTCGTTGGGATAGAGGGTCGAGGTGTGCTGGACCTTGCGGATCTGCTCCTGGATCGCGTCCACGACCCTGTCGTTGCAGTGGCCGACGCTGATGGTGACGATGCCGCCGAAGAAGTCCAGATACTCCCGGCCCTCCACGTCGTAGATCAGTGAGTCCTTGGCCCGGTCCACCACCAGGGGCTCTTCGTAGTAGTTGGCGACGCAGGAGAACAGATACTCCTTGTGCTTGGCCAGAATTTCCTGCTGTTTGTTCGGTTCCATTTGACTCATGGGGAACGCCAACCTAGCACAAAGCCCGCGAAACGGTCAAAGTTGCCGGCCTTTCGCGGCGTTCCGCGCGGACGCTGTTCTAACGGGCCTCGCTGTAGAGCCGCTTCAACCTCGCCGGCGAGACTCCGGCGAGGTAGAGGAGCTTCAGCGTCCACATGAGCAGGATGGTCCGGACCGGGCCGTTCTGTTCCCACCGGCGGGCCGAGCTCACCACCTGTGAACGGAGACAGGCGATTGGGCCCTCGCGCTTGAGCTCGCGGCAGAACGCCACATCCTCCATGATGGGTATCTCGGGAAAGCCGCCGAGTCTTTCGAACGCGGTCCGGCGGACGAAGATGGCCTGATCCCCGGTGGCCACGCGGGTCAGGCGGGAACGCAGGCTGATCATGCGGCCGACGATCCGGAGCAGCGGGCGCGAACTGTCCAGACGGATGTCGAACCGGCCGCCCACGCATGCGGGGTCGGCCATGCAGCCCTGCACGTCAGGCGCCGCGGTGCCGGGCAGCCGGGTGTCGGCGTGGAGGAAAAGCAGCACGTCGCCGGTGGCGGATCGCGCGCCCTGATTCATCTGAGCGGCGCGGCCCCGGGCGGAGACCACCAGGCGGGCGGGGCCGTCCCGCACGATTTCCGCGGTGCGGTCGGTGCTGCCGCCGTCCACGACGATGATCTCGCAGGGTTCGATACGCGCCAGGTCCTCGACGGTGGCGGCGATGGTGCGTTCTTCGTTCAGGACCGGAATGATGATGGAGAGCCGCATGGACGGGTGGTCCGCCGCTGGCGTCACGTCCCACAAATACGTTGCCGAGTCTGCGCGGGAATTCTTGTCGTCGCCGACGCGCGACGCCGGTAGGGGCGACCGCGGTCGCCCCATGTCGTCGGCGACGCGTCCGTCAGAGCAGGGCGCCGCCGCAACTGCTGCCGGTGCCGGCGGTGCAGGCGAAGCAATGGTTCCCGGTGAGGATGGGCTGGTCCACGAAATCCGCGGCCGAGAATTCCCGGATATGAGGTCTCTTTCCGTTGACCCGGCCCAGCGGCATGTCGATCATCTGGTTGAAGTCGCAGTCGTACACCGATCCGTCCCAGGCCACGCTCAACAGATCGCGGCACATGACCCTGTCCACCGTGTCGGCGTTGAAGTTGTCCTCCAGGAGCTGCAGGTAGTCGTCGTATTGTCCCCGCTGCTTGAGGAACTTCTTGAACCGGGTGATGGGCATGTTGGTCAGGCAATAGAGGTGGTTGAAGACGATCCCGAAGTCGTCGCCCAGCATGCGCCGGTAGTCGCCCTCGAGCTCCTCTTGCGGCGGCGGCAGGTAGTTGCCCATGGGGTTGTAGACGAGATTGAGCTCGAGACCCGAATCGGGCTGGCCGTAGCCCAGGCGGTTGAGCTCCTGGAGCCCCCGCACGCTCAACTCGAAAGTGCCGTTGCCGCGCTGGCTGTCGACGTTCTCCCTGGTGTAGCAGGGCAGCGAGCAGACCACCTCGACCCGGTGACGCTGGAAGAATTCGGGCAGGTACTCCTTGCCCTCCTCGTAGAACACCGTCAGGTTGCAACGGTCCATCACGTGGCGCCCCAGCCGCTTGCAGGATTCCACTAGGTAGTCGAAATGGGGATTCAGTTCAGGCGCGCCCCCGGTGATGTCCACCGTGGGGATGTCGGAGTTCTCAAGGAAGCGCAAAACGTCGTCCACGGTGGTCCGTTCCATCATTTCCTTGCGGCCCGGACCGGCCTCCACGTGGCAGTGAAAGCACGACTGGTTGCAGTATTTCCCCATGTTGACCTGGAGCACCTGCAGCTTTTGCTTGTCAAGGGAACGACCGCTTGCACCGACCTTGTCGTCGAAGTTTACCGTGGCAACCTCCCGGGCACCGAATTGACCCGTTCGCGTCCGGGGTCTCCCGCAGTGTTGCAATTGGGTCTGTCTTGGTCAAGACTCTCAGCCAACTTTCTTTGGCCGGATTTCGGGAGGTTACGGGCCCGGAGGCCGGCCATTGAGACACCTGACAAGGACGTCTCCAGGTGCCCGTGACAGGAACGGAGGGAGCGTGGATCCTCTGTCGAGAGAAATTCTGACTTTCTGGTTCGAGACCCTGGACCTGAGCGTGGAGATGGAGAAGCGCCAGGTGTGGTTTCGGGCGACTCCGGAATTCGACCGGTATCTCGCCGAGCACTACACCGGGGTCCATGAACGGGCCGCCGCCGGCGAGCTAGACCACTTGAAGGAGACGCCGCAAGACTGCCTGACCCTGATCATGGCCCTCGACCAGTTCCCGCGAAACATCTATCGCGGCACACCCCGCGCTTTCGCCACCGATGCCAAGGCCCGGGAGGTCGCCCGTTATGCCCTGGATCAGGGTTACGACCAGGGTCTTGCCCGCTGGCCGAGGACCTTCATCTACCTGCCCTTCGAGCACAGCGAGCTGCTGGCCGACCAGGAGCGGGCGCTGATCCTCTACCGGAGCCTCGGCAACGAGGACTCCATGCGGGCCGCGGTCGGGCACCATGCCGCCATCAAGCGCTTCGGCCGCTTCCCCCACCGCAACGCGGTCATGGGCCGGCCCAATACCCCGGAGGAGGAAGAGTACCTCAAGGATCCGCCCCTTTGGGGCAGGACCGCGGCGGAGGCGGCGGAGCTCGAGGCGCGGAAGGCGGCGGCGGTAAAGGGATAGACGCCTGCGCCCGCGAAAACCGGCGTGTAGGGGCGGGTTTCAAATCCGCCCGGGTCCGCACGGCGCTGTCGCCGTACCCCCTCAGCCGGTCAGTACCTGCACGTGTTCCATGTCGACCTTGACGGTCACCGTGTCGCCGACGGAGAAGGCCCGGCGGCCGGGCTGGTGGGTGTCGTCGACCAGCAAGGACGTGTCCTCGTCGACCGCGACGGTATATCGGATCAGGTTGCCGAGGAACTCGCGATGCCCGACGCGGCCGGCGAAGGCCGTACCGGCCATGGCAGGGTCCGCCGCGGAGATGCTCGCATCCTGGGGACGGAACATCGCGATCCGGCCGTCTCCGGGCGCATGCCCCTCACCGCCCAACGGCAAGATCAGGCCGCCGGCCGCGACGAAGCGTGTGCCTTCACCGGTAACTTCCACGCCTCCGTCCAGGAGGTTGGCGGTGCCCAGGAAGTCGGCAACGAAACGGTTGACGGGTCTGTCGTAGAGGTCCATCGGCGATCCAACCTGCTGCAAAATGCCCTCGTCGAGCACGGCGATCCGGTCCGAGATGGTGTTGGCTTCTTCCTGGTCGTGGGTCACGAAGATGGTGGTGAGCTTGACCTTCCGCTGCAGCTCGAGAATCTCACGCCGCATCTGGACGCGCAGGTTGGCGTCCAGATTGGACAGCGGCTCGTCCAGCAACAGGAACCCGGGGTCGACGAAGATGGGGCGGGCACAGGAGACCCCGCCCCGCCCCCCGCCGCCCGGCGGTGGGGGGGCGCCCCTCCCCGCACCTCCCGCGCCGCCCCCGGGGTCTTGTGGCGGGGGGAGCCGCTGTCCAATCTGGACGCCAACCTGCGCGTCCAGATGCGGCGCGAGATTCTCGAGCTGCAGCGGAAGCTCAAGCTCACCACCATCTTCG
>JAPOPM010000220.1 GCA_026712905.1 Deltaproteobacteria bacterium | reverse complement strand
GAACCTGGTGGATCAGCAGCCCGTCGCACACCTCGATGGCGACCTTGGCGAGAAACTCGTGACTGCGGTGCATGGGGTTGCGGGTCTGGAAGGCAGCAACCGTGGACCAGCCCCTTTCGGCGAACAGCGCCCGGGTCTCGGTGGGGCGCAGGTAAAGCCCTCGGTAGGTCTCGGGAAAGTGGCCCTCCGAGAAGACCGAGACAGGGCCAGCCAGGTTGACCGGGCCCTGCGCCATGACCTTGGCGACGCCAGGGTGGGCCTCGTCGGTTGTACGGTAAATCTCACGACACTCGAGGGCCTTGTCGATTGCGTATTTCTCGGTGACCGCGAGAACGCCGAGGATCTCCCCCTCCGCATCCGTCAAAGCGACGTCGTCGCCCACGGCGACGGCAAAGTCCTCGCCGCAGGACAGCGTGATGGGCAGCGGCCAAAAAAGGCCGTTCTCCAGGCGCATATCGACGCTTGCGCCGTGCCAGTCGGCCGCGCCCATGAAGCCCGCCAGCGGCGAATAGGCGCCCATGGCAAACATGAAGAGGTCCGAGACCTCGCGACTCGACAAAGGCAGCTTCTTCAGGCTGCGCGCCCTGTTGAGCGCCTCGTTCCGTTCCTCCCGCGCCAGCAGCAGAGGCTTCAGGGGAGCGTTGCCGTGTGGGGCGATCAATGTGGACATGGGGCGTCGCCGCGGCGGGAAATCGGAACTAGTCGACGATGTGGTGGACCGGGGCCTTTTCCATAGCCCACTCCCCGGATTCCCGATCGTAGCGAGACAGGGTGAAGCAGTGCCAGTCGGTGTCGTCCAGCTTCGGATGATCGGCCCGATAGTAGTATCCCGGCCACCGCGTTTCGGTCCTGAACATCGTGTGATGCGTCACGGACTCCGAGGCCAGGACCCGGTGGTGTAGCTCCCACACCCGCTGGAGCTGGTGAAGGTCTTCGGCCCCGAGGCTGCCGAGGTCTTCCTTCAGCATGGTCAGCAACTCCAGCCCGCGGGTGAGCATGGGTTCGTTGGTACTGTAAGCGGTGCTGATGCCGCCGACATATTCGTCCATGATCTTCTCGAGACGCTGGAGACCGTGAATTGGCAGGATATAGCTCGGCGAAACCGTTCCCGCGACGATCTCGTTGCGGCCCACCCGGTAGGTCTCCAGAGGCTGGAAGATGACCTGCTTGAGGTCTTCGTATTCCTTCTCGCTGACCTGGGGCCGGTCGGTCTTGAGGTCGTTGACGTAGTTGACTGCCGCCTTTCCGGCGATCCGGCCTTCGGTGAAGGACCCCGACGAGAACTTGTGGGCGGTACCGCCGATGGTGTCGCCGGCGCCGAACAGCCCCTCGACGGACATCATCCGGTTGTATCCCCACTGGTAGTCCGCCGGCGCGCAGTCTTCCGGACCGCTCGCCCACGCGCCCGAGCAGGTGGCGTGCGATCCCATGACGTAGGGCTCGGACGTGGTCAGCTCCGGATTGGTGTGCTTGGGATCGATGTTCTGCGATGCCCAGACGACTGCCTGTCCGATCGTCATGCCGAGGAAGTTCTCCCACCCGACCTGCTCCAGATGGGGATCGGCGAAGGCCTCCTTCGTCACCATGCGGATGGGGCCGCGACCGGCCTTGATCTCCTCCAGGAAGGCGTGGTTGCGCAGACAGGTAGGCACCGGATGCCGGTCGACATAGTCCCCGACCAGCTCCTTGGTGTGGTCGTACCACTTGGACTCGTACTCCTCCCCGTAGGCGTTCTCGGTGTACGTCTTGAGATGGAGGAAATAGGCGCCCACCGGACCGTAACCGTCCTTGAAGCGGGTAAGGACGACCCGGTTCTCCATCTGGGTCATCTTGGCGCCGACGAGGATCGGGAGCGCATAGGCCGACGCGCTGCTCCAGGGGGCGTACCAGGTTCGCCCCATGCCTTCGCCCACCGCGCGGGGCTTGAAGATGTGCGATGCGCCGCCGGCGGACACGATGACGGCCTTCGCGCGGAAGACGTAGAAATCCCCGGTACGGACGTTGAACCCGACCGCTCCGGCGACGCGGTTGGGATTCGCCCGGTCCGTCAGAAGGTGGGTCACCATGATCCGGTTGTAGACTTCGGTGGCGGCCTTGCGGGCGGCTTCGGCGACGATCGGCTTGTAGCTCTCGCCGTGGATCATGATCTGCCACTTGCCTTCGCGCAGATAGCGCCCGGTTTCCGGGTCCTTCATGATCGGAAGGCCCCACTCCTCGAACTTGTGCACCGTGGAGTCGACATGCCGGGCGATATCGAAGCCCAAGTCCTCCCGCACCAGGCCCATGAGGTCGTTCCGGGCGTAGCGGACATGGTCTTCGGGCTGGTTCTCGTCCCACTGCATGCCCATGTAGCAGTTGATCGCGTACAGGCCCTGGGCGACGGCGCCGCTGCGCTCGATGTTCGCCTTCTCGACGCAGACCACCTTGAGGTCGCGCCCCCAATATCCGGCTTCGTACGTCGCGCCGCAGCCGGCCATGCCGCCGCCGACGACCAGGATATCCGAGTCTACGAAAACCGTTTTCCGGCGAGCGAACAAACTCACTAGTG
>JAPOPM010000219.1 GCA_026712905.1 Deltaproteobacteria bacterium | reverse complement strand
TCACGCCGCCGTCGTCCAGCGGGAAGCAGGCGTTGGCGTGGGCGAACTCGTCCCTGCCGCAGGAGTGGCACATCTCCCACCGGTCCAGGTCCAGGTCACGCCAGGCGTGCCACTCCCACACCGTGTCGCCCGCGGGAGAGACCTCCCTGACATAGTCGCCGTAGGTGAGGCCTTCGTGCTCGCTGCCGGGCCGGCCGCCCTTGATGCGGGGCTGCACGTCGGCCGGCACCGGCTCCCAGCCGATGTAGATGGTGTTGCCGTTCGGGAGACGCCGGAAGTCGTGGTGCTGGCCCGGGTCATTGTACTCCCACACCACTTCTCCGTCCCAGGTGTACTCCCGCAGGAGGCCGCCCTTGCCGCGCCGAAGCGGCGGCCCGTCCTCCGTGCGGCCGGCCCAGAGCAGGTTGCCGTTGGGCAGAAGATACGCGTAGTTGCCCGGGCACAGAGGAAACGACCACTCGTGGAGCACCTCACCGCGCATGCCGATGATGTACGCCTTGGTTGACGATTGCGGCACGATGAGCGTGTAGCCCGGCGTCGCTTTCACATTGTCGTAGACCAGCACTCCCAAGTCACGGTGTCTCATTGGACCTCCTGTCCTTTATGAACCGAATCGCAACTCAAGAAATCTGCGGCGGCCTTCGGGTGTGCCATCCCGCCGCCTGCTCATAGGCGTGCGCCACCCGCAACAGCGCCGGCTCTTCGAAATGGGGTGCGGCGATCTGCAGACCGATGGGGAGACCCTGGGCGGAGAAGCCGCCGGGCACGCTGACGGCCGGCGCGCCGGTGACATTGAAAGGGATCGTGCAAAGGGTCCCCCGGGTGCCGCGGGCGTCCGACAACGGGATCCGCCCGCGCGCCGTTTCAACGTACCCTTGCTCGCACTCCTCGATGGTCTCGGCCGGCATGCTCACCGCCGGGCTCACGATGACGTCCACCTGCTCGAAGGCCCGGTCGAAGGCCTCGCCGATGAGCCGCCGGACACGTTGTGCGGTGACGTACGCGTGGGCGGGGAGCGTCAGCGCGAGGACCTGCCGGCGCATCAGCCCCGGACTGTAGTCCTGCGGGCGGGTGCGCAGAAAAGGCTCGGCCGGCGACAGGTTCTCCACCCGGGCGGTGACGAGCTGCACCATGGGGATGTGCTCCACGTACGGAATCGACAACTCCTGCACCGTCATGCCCAGGGACTCCAGCAGTTTCACTGCCTCCGCCGTGGCCTCCTTGACCTCGTCCACCGCCAGGTCGTCGAAGTAGTCGCGGACGATCCCGACTCTCAGACCCGCCACCCCCTCGCCGAGGAGCGCGTCGAAGTCCGGCACCTGGACGTCGCTCGAAAGCGGATCCCTGGGGTCGGCGCCGGCAATGGCCTGCAGCATCAGCGCGCTGTCCCGCACCGTGCGGGTGAGCACGCCGAAGTGGTCCGTGGAATAGCCGCCGGTGCCGGCCACGCCGCCGACCCGGCTCACGCGGCCGTAGGTGGCCTTGAGCCCCACCACGCCGCACAGGGACGCCGGGTTGCGCACGGAGCCGGCGTTGTCGGTGCCGATGGAGGCCAGCGCCAGCCCCGCGGCCACGGACGCGGCCGAGCCGCCGCTGGAACCGCCGGAGACACGGTTCCGGTCCCACGGATTGCGGGTGGTGCCGTAGTAGGGATTGATGGTGGTGCAGCCGGCTGCCCACTCGTGCAGGTTGGTCTTGCCCAGGATCACCGCGCCGGCCTGCTTGAGGCGCGCCACCACCGTGGCGTCCTCGTCGGGGACCCAGTCGGAAAGATGTTTGGAGCCCGCGGTGGTGCGGACCCCAGCGGTGGCGAGGCTGTCCTTGATGGAGACCGGAATGCCGTGCAACGGACCGCGGTAGCGGCCGGCTGCCAAGTCCGCTTCGGCCTGGGCGGCATCCGCCAGCGCCCGCTCCCGCATCACGGTGACGAAGGTGTTCAGCTCGGGGTCCAGGCGGTCGATGCGTTCCAGGTACGCCCGGGTCAGCTCCACCGGCGAGACCTCCCGCGCCTCCATGCGGCGCGCGGCTTCGGCGAGGGTGAGTTCCTCCAGGTCCATCACAGGTAGCCGTGCTCCTTGCAGAACTGCTCCGCTCCGGGGTGGAGCGGCACGTCCAGGGGCGTGGCCTCGGTGTCCTTCCACAACTGGTCGATGCCGGTCAGCGTCTCCCAGTAGATCTCGTTCTGCCGCTCCTTCAGCGCCGCGCACACCTTGTAGACGTCCTCGTCCGGCAGCGAGGCGCGGGTGTAGAGGGGCCAGCCGCCGTAGTCGATGCAGGTGTGGTCCGCCTTGAGATGGGGGTAGCATCCCGCCGGCATGGTCACGGTGCGCCAGCCCAGCGCGTTGAGCTGTTCCATGGCGAAGTCGTCTGGCGTCACCGGCTCCATGCCGCGCGACAATGCGTCGTCGAACCACAGGACCAGGCCTTCGTCGAAGACCGCGTCGATGGTCTCGTCCTTGAGCGCGGCCATGCGCCGCTCGTCTCCGGGCCCGCCGTTGAGTTGAAGGCTGCCGCCCCAGGATTCCAGGTCCGCGAGCGTGAAACCGTAGATCTCCAGGGTCTGGTCCAGCAGCACCCGGGTGGAGTGGGTGGCGTCCTCGCGGATGGAGAGACGCAACGGATACTTCTGCTCCTTGATCTGCGACAGCGAGGTCAACCCGGTGCGGGGGTGGATCATGAACACGAACCGGTCCCAGGACGGGTAGCAGGCCACGACCCTGAGGGGCAGCGGCTCCGTGAAGAGCCCGACGCCCCGGTAGGCCTGGGTCAGGAAGGCCGAGGGATTGACCATGGACATCTCCAGGTCCCCCCGGGCCACCCCGTGGGCGATGATGGGCGAGCCCGTGGACATGCGCAGCCACGGACGGAAGTTGTCCGCCGACCCGCTCCCCACCGAGATGCACATGTCCCGGTTGCCGTAATACGGCGTGTTCGGGTCACCCGCCACATGCAGCCCGATTTGCCACAGCATCAGGGTACGCTGAAAATTCGCCCCGCGAGGCAGTCGTTCCATGGTCGATCACTCCTTGTTCGGTTCGGCCGGTGCCGTCTTGTACGCCTGCGCAAACGCAACCCGACCAAAGTTGTGGTTGATGCCCGAGCGCCACGGCCCCGGCCTATCCCAGCAGCCCGGCCCCCCTTGCCCACCGATACTTGGCGCCCAGGACGGCCACCGGGAGCTCGGTGGTGTAGGGACAGGCCACGATGCCGCGTTCGTAGAGGTACTCCGAGGCCTCCTCCACCTGCACGTCGCCCACCAGCGACACCACCACCGGCTTGTCGATGCCCTTGTCGCGGCCTTCCTGCACCACCCGGGCGCACAACTCGGCGAAGACCATGGGCGGGGTGATGATGGTGTGCCAGTAGCCCAGGATGAGGGCGTGGATGCGGTCGTCCTCCAGGCCGTAGCGGATGGTGCGCTCGTAGGTCGTGGGGGGCTCGCCGCCGGTGATGTCCACGGGGTTGCCCGAGGCGCCGAAAGGCGGGATGAACTGCTTGAAGCCCTCGTCCAGGTCCTGCGGAAACCGCATGAGCGAGAGTCCGTTGGCCACCACCGCGTCGGACAGGAGCACACCGGAGCCGCCGGCGCCGGTGATGATGACGATTTCCTCACCCTTGGGGGTGGGCAGCACCGACAGGCCCCGGGCGAACTGGAGCATGTCGTTCAGGGAGTAGGCGCGCACCACGCCGCAGGCCTTCAACAGATCGTCGTAAACCTTGTCGTCGCCGGCCAGGGCGCCCGTGTGGGAGGCCGCGGCCCTGGCGCCAAGCTGCGTGCGGCCCGCCTTGAGCATCACCACGGGTTTTTTCTTCGACACACGGCTGGCGACCTCGTAGAAGCTGCGGCCGTCCTTCAGGTCCTCGGCGTGCATGGCCACCACCTGGGTGTTGTCGTCCTGCTCGAAGTACGTGAGCAGGTCGTCCTCGTCCAGGTCCGACTTGTTGCCCAGGCCGACGATGGCCGAGACTCCCAGCCGGGTGGAGCGGCTGAAGCCGATGATGGACATGCCCACGCCGCCGCTCTGGGACGACAGCGCCACGGGTCCCTTGACGTCGTAGGGGGTGCAGAACGTAGCGCAGAGGTTGGCCGGGGTATAGTAGAACCCGTAGATGTTGGGGCCCATGACGCGCACGTTGTACTTGCGCGCCTCCGCCAAAAGCTCCTCCTGCAACTCCTTCTCGCCCACCTCGGCGAAGCCCGACGGGATCATCACCGCCCCCGGGATACCCTTCTCCCCCACCTCCGTCATGGCCGCCGCGCAGAACTTGGCGGGCACCGCGAAAATCGCCACGTCCACGTCCTCGGGGATGTCCTTGACGCTCTTGTAGCACTGCTTGCCGAGGATCTCGTCGGCCCGGGGATTGATGGGGTAGAGGGCGCCGGCGTAGCCGCCGTTGATGATGTTCTTCATCACCGAGTTGCCGATCTTCCCCTCCCCGTCCGAGGCACCGATGACCGCCACCGCCTTCGGATTCATGATACGTCGCATGGCCGACACGATCTCGTCCCGGGAGGGCCGGTAGGGCTCGGGCCGCGGCGCAAAATCCACGGTCATGACGCTGTCCACCGCAGTGGCGCCGTCGGCGTCCGCCAACACCGGATTGAGGTCCACTTCGCGGATCTCCGGAAAGTCGTTCACCAGCTCCGAGACGCCGACGATGACGTCCGCCAGCGCTTCCCGGTGTACCGCCGCACCGCCCCGGACGCCCCGAAGGACCTCCGCCGCGGCCACGCCGTCGAGCATGGCGAGGGCGTCGTCACGGCTCGCCGGCGCCAACCGGAAGGTCACGTCCCGCAGCACCTCCACCAGCACGCCACCCAGCCCGAAGGCCACCACCTTGCCGAAGCTCGGGTCGGTGACCGCGCCGACGATGACCTCCACGCCCCCGGCCGACACCTGCTGCTGGATCTGCACCCCGCCCAGCACCGCGTCGGCCTTGTAGGCCCGGGCGTTCTTGATGAGCGTCCTGTACGCCTGCTCCGCCTGTTCCCGGTCCGTCACCCCCACGCGCACGCCGCCGGCCTCGGTCTTGTGCAGGATGTCCTCCGAGACGATCTTCATCACCACCGGGAAGCCGATGTCCTCGGCCAGGTCCACGGCCTCCGCCGCCGACTGGGCCACGCCTTCGCGCGGCAGCGGCACCCCGTAGGCGCGCAGGACCGCGCTGCATTCCAGAGGCGAAAGCGCGGTCCGGCCCTCGGACTTCACGCGCTCCATGACGGCGCGCACTTCCTCTTGCCGGTTCGATCCTGCCTGCATGGCCTGAGGCCTCCTTGTCTCGGTTGGGATCCTACCGCGTTGACGCCCCACGGTCCCGCGTCGGCCGACCGGAGCACAGGCCGAGACGGCGTCCCGTCCGGCGTGAATCCTGCCTATCCGTTCCATCGGCCGAGGTCAAGTTCGCATGGGGCACCCGTGACGTGACGGATGGCGGGCTCGACAAGGCCCGCGAACGGTTGACACGGCGAGTTCTCCCCCGCATAAGTTGCCACGAGGAGGGTCGCCGTTGCGTCGAGTTCTGCTCCTCTACAATTCACCGCGTGTCAAGAAGTACTTCTCCCTCCTGAGTTCGAGTATCGTGTCTCCAGAGGTTATCTGTCGCGGGGTTTCCTTTCGTTTGTCGGCTTCCCCGCCGCCGGCCCGGAGCGTCGAGGAGATCATGGACTACGGCATGCGCCGCAAGGAGGCGCGCGCGCACTACGGATCCGCGCGACTGGCGCTTTTCCGCGGTGCGTACCGCGCGGCGGCCGTACTCCACTACAACCACGCAATGCAGGCCATCGAACGGCTGCGCCCTGACGCGGTCGGGGTCTGGGGGGGCAACGCCGTGGACGCGAGAGCGGGGGCGGTCGCCGCGCGCAACGCCAGGCTCCCGTGTTTTCGATTCGAGAACGGATTTCTCCCCAACACGACGCAAATGGATGCGCGCGGGGTGAACGCCGAGTCCTCGGTACCGCGTGATGAGGAGTTTTACCAAAAACGGGCAGCGGCCGCGGACCCCGAAGTCCCCTATGCGCCGTCCGTGAGGACGCCTCTGCGAGCCAAGCGGGGCCTGGCGCCGGCGCCCCTTCCGGAGCGTTACCTGTTCGTCCCGTTCCAGGTGCGCCTCGATAGCCAGGTCATCCTTCACTCCCCCTGGATCCGGGACATGCACCAGTTGTTCGACACCATGGTCCGGTGCGCTCGACGCGTACCAGGCACTCCGGCACTGGTGTTCAAGGAGCATCCGAGCTGCCCGTTGCGCTATCCCGAATTGCATGAGAAAGCGTTACGACTCGACAGCGTCCGCTTCGCCAACGGGAATCCCACCGAGGAGCTGATCCGCAACGCGGCGGGCGTCGTCACCATCAACTCGACCGTGGGGGCCGAAAGCCTGCTGCTGGCGAAGCCGGTGCTAGCCCTCGGCAATGCGGTCTACGAGGTGCCGGAGGTCGCGTCCTCGGCGCGTTCCGAGGACGACGTGGTGCGATGGATCGAGGACATATGGGCCGGGCGCCCTCCGGCGGCTCCGCTCCGAAACAGCTACCTCCGATTTCTGAACGACGAATACCTGGTCCCCGACCGGCACCAGGACGCCGGGCCGCGGCACATCGACGCCGTAAGGGAGCGCTTGACCGCGCCCGAGCGGTTTACATGGGGATAGCTGTTGTTTTGGGTGATCCCTAAAATCGGACAACTTGCTACGGTGTATTCCACCGAGCATGCTGAAGAAGTAGGGACCGTTCACCGAACCGGGTCAGCGACGAGATGCTGAACGCTCCCAGCATCTCCGCAAGAGCGTTCGAAGCCTTCCCGTGACCGAGCCCTGCCGGTACCGGCCCTTTACGGCATGGCGAATCTGACAGACGCCCGAAATATCAAGGGGCGTGCCGTCGGTGCCCAGGAGCCACCGGAACGCCCGGTCCTCGTAGGCCTTACGCCAACGCGGCGCAGGCTGTTGATAGAAACCGATTGAGGCACAGTAACCAAGAGCCCGTGCTACGTCTCCATGTGTAATCTGGAAGGACCCCTTCGCCTTGTTATGGATCCCATTGTGCGGGTGAAAAGCGCTGACCGGGACTTCTCTCACGGCGGGGGATGCGCGCCCTTGCACCAGTATCTCGTGGTCCTCGGGCAGCAAAGACGTACCCAGGATTGTCCTGGGATGCACCAAGGGGTCATCTCTTCCCTGCAACACCTCCGCTAGCGTGCTGAGACAGTCTTCATAGAAGAGAATGTCGGCGTCGGTGAACCAGATCCAATCGGCCTTTGTCGCCCGGGCGGCAAGGTTTCGGCCGATGCTGCGGCGGAAGAGCTCCTGTGGGGGCAGCGGCCGCCAGGACCATGAGACGCCGGGGACGTCGATACCGTCGAAATAGCGCAGCACCCGCAAGACTGATTCATCCTGGGGGGCGTGATACACGGTCATGGTCACATCGAGTTCGTCACAGCGGTGTGTGACGAGGGAACTAAGCTGATAGGTAAGAAAATGGCCATACCGCCAACAATGCGTAACGATCTCGAGAGACAATCTTCCTTTGCGCTTGGCTTTCACCACGCTGGCCGGGTCCGTGTCGCGAAACCACGAAGCGGGAAGCGCTCCGCTAGCGGCCAGATGATACACCAACGTGGAGGCGCTATGGATGAACTCTGACACTAACCGCCTTCTCCCGCCCGACCCGCATCCGCGCAATCCCACAGCGTCGACCGGTTCACACTACCGGATGCAACCGCCTGGATGAGTCGTTCGTAGGCAGTGACCGCGGTGTTCACGGAAAAGTCCTCTGCCCTGCGCCGCAAGACCCCCTTGTCGGGTGGCTTTTCGAGGACGCGCTCCATGGCCATGGCCAACCCGGCCTCATCTCCCACCGCCACCAAAGGACCGAGCTTGCCGTCCAGAAGTATCTCCGCAGGACCAAACGGACAATTCGTGCTAACGCTCGGACACCCGCACGCTAACGCCTCAACCAGCACCATCGACAGCCCTTCGTAGATGGACGAAACGACAAACAGGGAAGCATTGGCCATATATACAAACGGGTCGTCCACCCAACCGGGGAGTGAGACGCGATCGTCAAGTCCCAACCTGCGAACGAGCGCTTGGAGCTTCTTCCGTTGCTTTCCCTCACCCAAAATAATCAGACGGCACGGGCGGCGCGCCGCAAGTCGAGCGAATGCCTTGATAAGGGTCGGATAATCCTTGACTCTCTGAAGCCGTCCAGCCGCAAGCACTGTCGGCACACCATCGTCTTGCAGCCACGGATGGCTCGGAGACATCGCCACTCCGCCAACTAGCGCTTCGGTAACCACCGGATTGTTGATCGCAGTGACATCCTTGGAAGACACTCCAACAAGACGGCTGACTGCGTCGCAGACACCCTGCGACACACCAACAAAATGCGCTGCTTGGTCGGCCATATACCGCAACCTGCACCGGTCTCTTGGTCGCCGATGTTCATAATTGCTGTGAATGATCGGGATGATCGGTGGATGAATCTTGAGGAACCGACCCGCCATAAGAGTGGCGATCTTTGCAAGAGGGAGGCTCGGCAATACACATTCGGGACGTTCGCGGGCAATGTAGGACGCGATGGCACGGGTGAAGTTCAGCAGTCTCAGGTCGGGACGACAACGCAGCAGATTCCATTCGAAAGCGCGCCCCACATCCAGCCAGTTGGCTCTTCCGTATGCTCTTGGTAGCTGCCGCAGCCGAGCACCCATCGACGAAGTGTCCTTCTTCGGAAACCGGCCGCGGAGTTTGTCCACGAAGAATAGCCGGGCGTCCGCGGGAACGTCCTCCGAGTAGTGGAGCACTGGGCGACGGAGCACGATATCCACATGGTGACCGCGGTCGATGAAACCCTGAGCCAGATTGAGCACCACCCGTTCAGCGCCTCCGCCCTTGAGAGTGGGAATGACCAAGGCGATATGCATAGGCGTCACTAAGACTAGCTCCCGGATCCCTAGCTTTGGAACAGTCCCGTCGGCAGGCATATGGTCACCTCGGTCACCTCATGCCTACCGACATACAGACATCTCACAACGTTTGCCTGTAATGGCACGCTTCACGCGCGCTTGGCTAGCGGCAGGGCGGCATCGTGCCCGTCTGCGCGCACTTGTTTCCTGAAGGCAAGATACTTGCTCACGCCCCGCGCAACCCCCGTGACGGCACGCCGCCACGGGCCAATCGTGTAGTTCGCCGCGGGCTCGTAGCGGCTCGACACCGAACGACTCGTGCCGATGAACGTCCCCTCGTATCCGCCGTGATGCACTACCGGCGGGTCAACGTAGAATACGTTGAGGCCGTTGGTCCAATGGCGCAATATGGCATGATCCGATGACAGAACCATCTTCGGCGTGGTCTCCAGAAAATACCTCGCAGCCCTCTGTGTGATGACAAGTCCCTCGGCCCCACTATCGGAATAGCGTACTCTCCCAGCGGTATGATGACCTGTCAGCCGGACACAAGGATAGTAGCGCCGTCGCGGATGCCGTCTGTGCAACGCGACGACATCAAACCCGAACTTCTCTTCCTCAAGGGCCTTCAGCACACCGGGCAGTGAAGACTCAACCCGGCTCCATCGCCGCCCAACATGGCACACGCCGGAGGTATTTCCAATAGAGCGTACCCGCAGGGTGCACGACAAGACAGTGGTGGGAAGGCTAGAGGGGTAAAGCGTGGCAGAACTGTCGTGGACGCCTCAATTCCATGCCCCGTGACGGAGCGTTTTCTTAGCGCACCCCCATCAACCATCCGTCGGCGGCACGCGCGTGAACGCGCCGGCGCTCCGAAGCGCGACGATCTCGTCGGCGCCGTAGCCCAGGACCTCGCTCAGCACCTCGTCGTTGTGCTCCCCCAGGAGCGGTGAGCGCTTCACGTCCACGGGCGAATCCGAGAGCTTGATGGGACAGCCGACGTTGTGCCAAAGGCCGCGCTCGGGGTGGTCCACTTCGACCATCATCTCCCGGAGCTGGACGTGCTCGTCGTGGGCCAGGTCCTTGGTGCTCATGATCGGGCCGCAGGGAACGTCGAGATCGTTCAGGATGTCCATCAGCTCCCACTTGGTGTAGTCGCGCGCGAACTCCGCCAGCAGGCGCCACATCTCGGCCTGGTTGGCGCGGCGCACGTCGATGTCGGCGAAGCGCGGGTCGTTGGCCAGGGCTTCACCGCCGATGCGCGTGGCCAGGGCGGTCCACACGTGCTCCTGCACCACCACGTAGAGGTAGTCGTTGGCGCCGCCGGGCTTGCACGGGACAGCGTTGCCGAGCTGGCCGCCGCCCGAGTCGTTGCCGGCCCGGGGCGTGAAGTCCTCGAACTGCTGCACGGAATACTCGGCCAGGGGGCCGTGCTCGATGCGCTGGTGGTCGCGGAACTTGACCCGGCACAGGTTCATGACGCAATCCATCATGGCGCACTCGACGTACTGGCCGCGGCCGGTGCGCTCGCGCTGGAGCAGGGCCGCGAGGATACCGGCCAGCAGGTGCACGCCGGTGCCGGAATCGCCGATCTGCGCGCCCGTCACCACTGGCGGACCGTCGAACATGCCGCTGGTGCTCATGGCCCCGCCCATGGCCTGGGCCACGTTCTCGTAGGCCTTGAACGCGGCGTAGGGGCCCTCGCTGCCGAACCCCTTGATGGAGCCCATGATCATCCGCGGATTCAGCGCGTGCACCTTCTCCCAGCCGAACCCGAGGCGCTCCAGCACGCCCGGGCCGAAGTTCTCCAGCAGCACGTCGCACGCCTTCACCAGCCGGGTGAAGACCTCCTTGCCCTGGGGGTTCTTCAGGTTCACCGTGATGGAGCGCTTGTTGCAGTTCAGCATGGTGAAGTACAGGCTGTCGGCGTCGGGAACGTCCCGGAGCTGCTTGCGCGTGGCGTCGCCCGCGGGCGACTCGAGCTTGATGACGTCGGCGCCGAGAAAGGCCATGAGCTGGCTGGAGGTGGGGCCTGCCTGGACGTGGGTCATGTCCAGGATGCGAATGCCGGAGAGTGCCTTGTCCATGGAGTTCCTTGCCTGCTTTGTCCCTGACTATTTGTACATGGTCTGACGCTTGGTGCCGGGAGCCCATTCACCCGCGTTCACCCAGATGTTGACGACCGCCGACTTGCCGATGGCGCGCACCGACTCCCGCGCCCGCTGCAGCGCCGGCGCGATCTCGCGGCAGTCGGTGACCTCCTCACCGTATCCCCCCAGCATCTCCGCGAACTTCGAGAAGGGCACGTCTCCCAGCAGGTTGCCGACGTTGCCGCGCTCCTCGCCGTACTTGGAAAGCTGGCCGTAGCGGATCTGGTTCATGGCGGAGTTGTTGCCGATGACCGCGATGTACGGGGCGCCGAAGCGGTTGGCGGTCTCCATGTCGAAGGCGGTCATGCCGAAGGAGCCGTCGCCGTAGTAGCACAGCACTTCCTTGTCCGGGTTCACCAGCTTCGACGCCAGCGCGAAGCCCGTGCCCACGCCCAGCGCGCCCAGGGCGCCGGGGTCCATCCAATTGCCCGGCGCGCGCGGCTCCACGGCCTGGGCGCTGATGGTCACCACGTCGCCGCCGTCGCCGATGTAGATGGTGTCCTCGGTGAGGAACTCGTTGAGCTCCCACGCCACGCGGTAGGGATGGATGGGGTTGGCTTCCGACTGGAAGAGCGGCATGAGCTTGGCCACCCGCTCGCCCTCCAGGCCGCGGAGATGCTCCAGCCAGCGCGCGCGGCCCTCGGCGCCGTTGTCCGGCCGCTCGCCCACCACCGCGTGTACCGCCTTGAGGATCGCGCCCGGATCGCCCACGAGCCCGAGGGAGACGTCCCGGTTCTTGGCCACCGTCCGGTAGTCCATGTCGATGTGGACCACGGTGGCATCCGCGCGCAGCCGCCGGCCGTAACCCATGCGGAAGTCGAAGGGCGTGCCCACGATGACGATGACGTCCGCCTCGTTGAAGGCGTCGCCGCGGGTACGGTTGAAGTAGTGCGGGTCGCCGGGCGGCAGCAGGCCGCGGGCGGCGCCGTTCATGTAACAGGGCACGTTGAGCGCCTTGAACAACGAAGTGGCCGCCTCGTGGCCCCGGCAGGTCCATACCTGGGTGCCCAGCAGCACCGCCGGCCTCTCGGAATTCACCAGCAACTCCGCCAGCTTCTCCACATCCGCGGGATCGCCGATGGACTGGGTGGACGCACGCGAGCGCCCGGCCTCCGGCACCACCGCCTTGTCCGCGGGTACCTCGCGGTCGAGCACGTCCCGGGGGATCTCCAGGTAGCTCGGCCCCGGCGCCCCGGCGAAGCACTCGCGCGCGGCCATGGCCACCATGTCGGCGATGCGCTCGGTGGAACGCACGCTCGCCGAGAACTTGGTGATGGGCGCGGCGACGTCCACGTGCGGCAGGTCCTGCAGCGACCCCATCTTGTGCTGGGTGAGCGCCCCCTGTCCGCCGATATGGAGCACCGGACTCTCCGACCGGAACGCCGTGGCGATGCCCGTGAGCGCGTTGGTGAAGCCCGGCCCCGCCGTCGTCACCACGCAGCCGAGCCGCCCGGTCTGCCGTGCGTACCCGTCGGCGGCGTGGGCCGCCACCTGCTCATGGCGCACGTCCACCACGCGAATGCCCTGGTCGATGCAACCGTCGTAGATGTCGATGATATGCCCCCCGCACAGGGTGAAGATCGTGTCCACCCCCTCGTTCCTGAGGGCCGCGGCCACCAGATGACCGCCGGAGACGACGTTCTCGTCCCGGCTCTTGCGAGCCAGCGTGTCTTCGGCCGTGTTGGATGTTCGGTTGCCGGTCGAAACCCTTGCCATGTTTGCGTTTCCTTCGCGGGGCGCTTGCCGGTATTTCGCCCCATAGCCGCCACGCCGGCGAAATGAAGTTAGTTAATCCCTGTCGGTTACGTCTGTCAATCAGGCTTGCCCGAGGGTTTGTGGTAAGATATCCACTGGCGCAGGGGAGGGCTCGGCGCATGGACCTTGAGATGAGATCACCACCAGTACGGATTGCAACCAAACAGTAAGCAACGCCGGGACGCGGGTCGGCATTCCCTGAATAGTCGCAGATGACCCTGACCATCACTCAAGTCGACGCTTTCACCAGCGAGCCATTCGGCGGCAACCCCGCGGCCGTGTGCCTCCTACCCGCTCCAGCCCGTGCCGAGTGGATGCAGCGGGTGGCGCGGGAGATGAACGTCTCGGAAACCGCTTTCCTGGTTCGCCGCGGAGCGGGCGCATTTGACCTCCGTTGGTTCACGCCCGCGGTCGAGGTCGATCTTTGCGGTCACGCCACACTCGCCAGCGCCCATGTGCTTTGGGAGGAAGGACACCTGCCACCGGATGTTCCAGCCGTCTTCCACACCCGCTCCGGTCGGTTGTCAGCAGAACTGGCCGACGGGTGGATCGAGATGGACTTCCCGGCCGAACCGCCCGACCCTGCACCTGTTCCAGACGAACTTGCCGCCGCCCTCGGAGCCAAACTCGCGTACGTCGGCCGGAACCGCTTTGACTATCTCGTCGAGATTGACACGCAACTGACCGTCGAACGGCTCGCCCCGGACTTCACGCGTCTCGCCGCGATCGACACGCGCGGAATCATCGTCACGGCACAGACGAATACGGGAGTTATTGATTTCGTCTCGCGCTTCTTCGCCCCCAGAACCGGCATCGACGAGGACCCGGTCACCGGGTCGGCCCACTGTTGCCTGGGGCCTTACTGGCAATCCCGCCTCGGCCGCGACACGTTCACCGCGCGGCAGGTGTCGGAGCGCGGCGGCCTTGTCAAGGTCGCCGTTCGGGGCACGCGCGTGATGCTGTCGGGTCACGCCGTCACGGTTCTGCGCGGCAAACTGCTGGCCTGACGGCCTCGGCTAGCCGACGGGTTGCCGGACTCCCGTAAACGTGCCATTCTTTCTTCGAAAAACTATTTGCCGAATCGAAAAAAGGGGTATCCCGTGCTGCGTTTCGTTCCTGCGTTTGGTCTCGCTCTGTTTCTAGTGGGGTGTGGCGGTGGAGCCCTTACGACGACAGCTTCGCTGCCGCCAGAACGGCCGATTAACACCAGTCCCGTCGATCCTCAAGACACGACCGAGCGTCCGCCGTTACCGTCATTGCCCACATTGCGACCGCAGGATGTCGCGTCGATGCCAATCAACTACTACGGCTATGACGGAGCCACGCTGCTCGTGGGAAAGGATATTGCGCCCAAGTATCCATTGAAAAAGGTTGCCGGTCGACCGGGACTATTCTACGGACTGTCGCGCGACCTCGCTGAACTGACCCATATCATCGACTACTTCACGGCAGTTTCTGACGACAAGCTGTACACGTTTGCCGCACCCCCGACGGTGCATATCGGTCAAGATTTGGGGCATCGTCAAAATGTTCTCCGCGCGGTGCAATTGCTCAACGAAGCGCTTCCGCCGGCTTGGCATATTCGAATCGGGGAGGACGTCCCACCATTGAGCGAAGAGGTGCCGGACGGCTTGATCTACATCGATTTCGGTGTACCCAGTGAATTGGAAAGGTGGCTATCCGAGGGGGCAGCGGGCGTTGCCGTCTCAACTTACACCGGGGATGGCTCTAGTCGGTCATCACATATTTTTGTCGCCCCGGACAATACCAGTTGGCAAAACGAGAGCGATGATACCCGACTCGATATGATCGTCGTGCACGAGCTTCTTCATAGTCTCGGATTCGACGGTCATATCGACCGGCTAGATTCACGCCTGTATTGGACTATTCTGGGTCCATGGGAGCCGACAAAGATACTATATCCGATTGACCGACAAGCGCTCTTTGCAGCCTATGTCAAACTGAAAGCGGGTGACACGAAGGAAGCCATGCGCCAAAAGTTCCAGCTTTGGCTCCCCTTTTCCGATCACTTTGTGTTCCAAACCGAAACTTCCGAGTTCGGTGTTGCCCGCCAGAGCATTTTCGAGGGTGACGAACCGTCCCTTCTCCAGGGCTGGGCCTCCGGCGAAGCACCGTATGTGAACCTGGCAGATAGCCCGCTACAAGGTGAAGTTACATGGAGCGGCGATCTTGTCGGTTTCCGGCCTGGCGATACCGAGAATGAAAGAGGGGAGTCGAATGCAACCGTAATGGGCAAGGCGCAGGTCCGTGTCAACTTGAGCACGCTTCAGGGAGATGCGCTCTTCCATCAACTAGAGGTATGGAAGTACATCGTACGAGCCGGTTCCGACATCCGCCCCTGGGGTGACGGCGACCTCGAATACGACATTGAGGTCCGCGGCAATACCTTCCGTCAATCCGCGACCAGCACTGATGACGGCGTGCTCACCGGCATCTTCACGGGCAAAGACCACGAAGGGGCAGCGGGCACACTTGAACGCGACGACCTTACAGCCGCCTTCGGCGCGGTGAGGTAGCCGCGTCACTGCAACCGACCGACTCCCACATATGAACCTCATCCGTCTTGCGCTTGCGACGGTGGTGCCTTACACCTCCTGAAGGGCCGCCCGTACACCGTTCGCCCATAGAAGTTGAACCACTTCGGCATCGCCGTCGGCGAAGCCTTTCGCCCCTCAGGCCAAGGTGCCCACGGCCGCCTGGATGGCGCTCAGCAGCGGTGCGGGGTAGATGCCGAACCAGATGAGCAGCACCGTGAGGCCGGCAAGCACGAGTCCTTCCGGGAACGAGAACCGGCGGGTCGCGGACAGGGGCGAGGACGGGTCCTCGGGAGCGGGCAGGTACATGGTGATGATGATGCGCAGATAGTAGTAGAGGCCGATGACGCTGCTCACCACCAGCAGCAGGACCAGGGTCCAGAGGTCGGAGACCACGCCGGCGGTGAGCACGTAGAACTTGCCCACGAACCCGGCCGTCAGGGGAATCCCCGCCAAGGAGAACAGCATCAGCGACAGCGCACCGCTGACCCACGGGCGACGCCAGAACAGGCCGCGGTAGTCGCTGACCTCGTCGGCTTCCTTGCGCTCGTCCGAGAGCGCGGTGATGATGCCGAAAATGCCCAGGGAGGTGATGAAGTAGGCCACCAGGTAGAAGGTCACCGCGTGCGACCCCTCGCGGGAGGCGGCGATCACCGCCACCAGCAAGTAGCCGAGATGGGCGATGGATGAATAGGCCAGCAGGCGCTTGAGGTTGTCCTGCAAGAGCGCCAGCAGGTTGCCGAGGAACATGGAGAGAACCGCGATGACCGCCAGCACCGAGGCCACCGAGTCGTAGTCCAGGAGGCCGCCGTACTGCCCGTAGCGCAGCAGCAGCGCCACCATGGCTCCCTTGGAGACCGTGGTGAGGTAAGCCGTCACCGGCGTCGGGGCGCCTTGGTAGACGTCCGGCGCCCACATGTGGAAGGGCACCACCGCGAGCTTGAAGCCGGCGCCGATGATTACCATGGCGAAGCCGCCCAGGAGCAGCACCGAGGGCTCCCGGGTCTTGGCCGCCAGCACCGAGGTCATGGCGGTGAAGTCCATGGTGCCGAGGTCCGCGTAAATCAGCGCCATGCCGAAGAGCAGGAAGGCCGCCGACGCCGCCGCCAGGATCAGGTACTTGATGCCCGCCTCCAGCGCCGTGCGCGTCGTGCGCATATAGGCCACGAGCCCGTACAGGGAAACGCTCAGGATCTCCAGCCCGAGAAAAAACGAGATGAAGTGGTTGCTGGCGGTCAACACGGCGCAGCCGAAGGTGGCCAGCGTGAGCAGGAGATAGAACTCCTCGCGGTGTCCCGGCGCGCGCTCGAGGTAGCTGTACGACAGCACCACCACCACCATGGTCGCCGCCGTCAGAAGGCCGATGTAGAAGAGCGCGTAGCCGTCGATGATCAGCAGCGGCGCCAGCGGTGGCTCGGCGCTGGTGGCCGTGCCCGCCAGCAGCGCCAGCGGCAGCGCCATGCCCGCCAGCGAGATGAGCGCGGCGAGCCAGTGGCTCCGGTGGAACGAGATCACCAGCATGAGCACCAGTGGCGTCAGGCCCAGGAGGACGATGGGAGTCAATGCGCTGAAGGGGTTCACGGCCGCTCACCTCCAACCGACGGTGTGGACGCGACGGCCGCGGACGCCGCGTTCTCCGTGCCTTCGGGGCGCGCGGCCGTGGCGCGGGCCTCGGCGGCGAACTTGCGCATCTCGGCGAGCCCATGCCCGGAGGTCGTCAACACCGGCTGCGGGTAGAGCCCGAGCCACAGCGTCGCGCCGATGAGCGACGCCATGATCCCCATCTCCCGGCCGTTGGTATCGTCGACCTGCCAGTCCCCGGTGTTGGCGCCGTAGTAGACCTTCTGCATCATCCACAGCGAATAGATCGTGGCGGCCACGAGGCCCACCGACGCCAGCACCGTCAGCGGCACGTTCACCTGGAACGCTCCCAGCAGCACCAGGAACTCGCCCACGAAGCTCGCCAGCCCGGGCAGCCCCAGGGACGCCATGGCGAAGAACAGGCCCACGCCGCCCATGCGCGGCATCACCGTCCACAGGCCGCCGAACCGCCCCAGCTCGCGCGTGTGTGTGCGGTGCTGCAGGTCCCCCACCATGATGAACAGCGCGGCGGCGCTGAAACCGTGGGACAGCATGATGATGACCGCGCCCTGAAGCGCCAACTCGTTGCCGGCGAAAATGCCCAGCAGCACGAAGCCCATGTGGCTGATGCTGGTGTACGCCACCATGCGTTTCAGGTCGGTCTGGGCCAGGGCCAGGAGCGCGCCGTAGAGGATGCCCACCACCGCCAGGATCATGGCCGCCACGGTGAAGTCCGCCACTGCCTGGGGGAACATCGGCACCACGAAACGGAGCATGCCGTAGGCGCCGATCTTGAGCACCAGGCCCGCCAGCGCCACGCTGCCCGCGGTGGGGGCCTGGGTGTGGGCGTCGGGCAGCCAGGTGTGGAACGGCACCACCGGGAGCTTCACGGCGAAGGCGATGAAGAAGCCCAGCATCAGCCAGAACGCCTTGGTCTCCGACATGACCGTGCCCACCAGGTCCAGGTAGTCGAAGGTCAGGACGCCGGTGGACTGCCAGTGCACCACCACGAGCCCCAGGATGGCCAACAGCATCAGCAGGCCGCTGCCCTGGGTGATGATGAAGAACTTGGTGGTGGCGTAGACGCGGTTCTCGTAGCCCCAGATGCCGATGAGGAAGTACAGCGGCAGCAGCGAGATTTCCCAGAAGGCGAAGAAGAGGAACAGGTCGAAGGCGATGAAAACGCCCGACAGGGCCGTCAGGATCAACAACAGGTTGAAGTGGAAGAACCCCACCGAGCGGGTGATGGCGGTCCAGGAGGTCAGCACCGCCAGGACCGTGAGGAAGCTCGCGAGCAGCAGCATCAGCAGGCTGATGCCGTCCACGGCCAGGTGGAAGCTGATGCCCAACTGCGGGATCCAGGGCTGCTTGGAAGCCATCAGCCACCCGCCCGGCGCGGGCGCGACGCGGGTGAGGAAGACGCCCCAGGTCACCAGCAGCAACAACAGGTGGAGCAGCGCCGTCCCCAGCGCGATCCAGCGCGCCCACAGGTCGCTCCACCGCCCCGCGATCCACGCCGCGAGGCCGCCCCCGAAGGGCAGAAGCAGGATCCAGGCAAGGCTCATAGGATGATCACCAGTCCCACGGTCAGTACCGCGCCCACCGCGATGCCGGTGGCGTACCACCGCACCGCGCCCGTCTGCGTCATGCTCGCGACGAAGTGGAGCGTCTCGGTGACGAAAGCGGCGGCGCGATAGAAGACGTCGATGAAGTCGTCCTTGTTGACCCTTGCGCACCACAGCCAGGGCTTGACGAAGAGCGCGTCATAGAGGGCGTCGAAGCCCCAGCCGCTGAACCACAGCCGCTCCAGGCCGCGCGCCCACGGCTGCTCCGCGATGCGCTCCATGGGCCCGGGCGACGCCATCACCAGGGTCCACACGAGCCAGATGCCGCCCAGCGACGCGGCCGCCGCCAGCAGCTCGAAAAGAAGCTCGGTGCCGTAGCTCGCGTGCACGCCGTGGTACTCCGGCAGCGCCGTGTTCAGGAAACCGGAGAACAGGGTGAGCGAGCCCATGGTATGCGGCAGCTCGATCACGCCAGCCGCCACCGAGAGCACCGCCAGGACCCCCAGCGGGATGCGCACGCACGGCCCCGGCTCACGGATGGGCATGAGATGCCGCACCCACTCGGTGGCCTCGCGGTAGAAGGTCAGGAACACCATGCGGAAAGAGTAGATCGAAGTCAGAAGCGCCCCGGCCAGTGCTCCGGCCCACAGCCAGACGCCGCCGATCTCGGAGTTGTACGCGTTCCAGATGATCAGGTCCTTGCTGTAGAAGCCCGCGGTGACCACCGGCACGGCTGCCAGCGCTGCCGAGCCGATGAGGAAGCACCAGAAGGTGAACGGCATCTGCCGGCGCAGGCCGCCCATGCGGTACATGTCCTGCTCGTGGTGCAGCGACATGATCACCGCGCCCGCCCCCAGGAACAAGAGCGCCTTGAAGAAGGCATGGATCATGAAATGGAACAGCGCCGCCGACCACGCGCCCACCCCCAGGGCCAGGAACATGTAGCCGATCTGGCTGATGGTGGAGTAGGCGAGCACCCGCTTGATGTCGGACTGCACCAGCGCGGCGAAGCCCGCCATCAGCAGCGTCAGCGTGCCGATGACCGCCACCAGCGTCAGCACCGCCGGCGCCAGGGTGAAGAGCACGTGGGTGCGGGCGATGAGGTAGACGCCCGCGGTCACCATGGTGGCCGCGTGGATCAGGGCGCTCACCGGCGTGGGCCCGGCCATGGCGTCCGGCAGCCAGGTCTGGAGCGGAAGCTGCGCCGACTTGCCCACGGCCCCGCCCAGCAGCAGCAGCGCCACGGCCGTGGCCATGCCCGAGCCGGGTTGGAACTGCTGGCCCGCCCGCTCCAGCAGCACCTGTATGTCCAGGGTGCCCAGCTCGGCGAAGAGCAGGAACAGCGCCATGAGCATGGCCGTGTCCCCCACCCGGGTGACGATGAAGGCCTTGTTGGCGGCCTGGCTGTTGGCCTCGTCCTTGTAGAAGAAGCCGATCAGCAGGTAGCTGCACAGGCCCACGCCCTCCCAGCCGAGGAGCAGCAGCATGAGGTTGTCGGCCAGGAGCAGCGTCAGCATGGCGCACACGAACAGGTTCATGTACGCGAAGAAGCGGCTGTAGCCCTCCTCCCCCATCATGTACTCGACGGAGTAGAGGTGGATCAGGAAGCCCACGAAGGTCACGACGAAGATCATCGTGAGCGACAGGGCGTCGAGATGGAACGCGAACGCGGGACGGAAGCCGGCTACGTCCACCCATATCCACAGGGTCTGGACGAAGCTGCCCCCGGCGGGCGGCGCCGCCATGAAGCTCAGCCCCACCAACAGCGTCACCACCGCCGACAGGCCCACGGAACCCGCGCCCACGTAGGCCACCTCGGTGCGCGACAGGCGCGACCCCACCAGCGTGAGGGCGAGGAAGCCGGCGAGGGGAAAGGCGGGTATCAGCCACAGCAGCTCGAGCATGTCAGCCTCTCAGGTCGCTCACCGTGTCCACGTCCAGGGTGTTGAAGCGATAATAGAGCTGCACCACCAGCGCCAGGCCCACGGCCACCTCGGCCGCGGCCATGGCCAGAATGAAGAAGAACATGACCTGTCCGTCGGCCTGGCCCCAGTGCGCCCCCGCCACCACGAAGGCCAGGGCGGCGGCGTTGAGCATGATCTCAAGGGACAGGAGCACGAAGATGATGTTGCGGCGCACCAGGACGCCCGTGAGCCCCAGCCCGAACAGCACCGCCGCCAGCACGAGTCCGTGCTCCATGGGGACCGCGGCCATCAGGACTCATCCTCCTCGTCGTCGGAAGACACGCGGCGGGCCAGGTGGAACGCGCCCACCAGCCCGGCCAGCAGGAGCATGGCGGCCAGCTCCACGCCCAGCACGTAGCGGCCGTAGAGGGCGGCGCCCACGCGCTTGACGCCCACGCCCGCGGGAGCGCCCGCCGCGGCGGGCTCGGTGGCGACCACCACCAGGAACTCGGCGAACAGGACGGCGGTGAGAATCGCCGGACCGATCCATGCCTTGGGCTGCAGCCAGCGGCGCTCGCGGGCGGTGGCCTCGGCGCCGAGATTGAGCATCATGATGACGAACACGAACAGCACCACGATGGCGCCGGCGTAAACGATCACCTCCAGAGCCGCCACGAAGGGCGCCCCCAGGGTGAAGAAGATCAGCGCCAGCGACAGCAGCGACACGATCATGTACAGCAATGCGTGCACCGCGTTGGAACGGGTGATGACCATGGCCGTCGAGAAGACGGCGACGGCGGCCGCGACATAGTAGATAAGCGTCATGGCACTACGGATACTGCGTTGACAGCCTGGTTCCCCGCGCTGCCGGTCACGGCAGCAGGCTCTTCACGTCCACGGGCTTGTCCTCGTTCTCGGAGGCGCCCTTCTCCTTGCCGCTGACGGCCAGGCCGGCGACCCGGTAGAAGTTGTAGCCGGGATACTTGCCCGGGCCGTTGATCAGCAGATCCTCCTTTTCGTACACGAGACTCTGCCGGTTGAAGTCGCACAACTCGAAGTCCGGCGTCAGTTGAATCGCATAGGTCGGACACGCCTCCTCGCACAGGCCGCAGAAGATGCAGCGCGAGAAGTTGATGCGGAAGAACTCCGGATAGCGCCGGCCGTCCGGCCGCTCCCCCGCCTGGAGCGCGATGCAGTCCACCGGACAGACGGCGGAACAGAGGTAGCAGCCCACGCAGCGCTCGTCCCCGTCCGGATCCCGCGAAAGGATGATCCGCCCGCGGTAACGCGGCGGCAGGTACGGCTTCTCCTCGGGGTACTGGACCGTGATGGGGCGCCGGAACAGGTGCAGCAGCACCGTCCAGATGGTCCGCAGCATGCTTAGCATCGATGGTTCCTCACGGCGTTCGGACACGACGACATCAACAGACCCTCAAGCCTTCCACAGCAGCAGCGCCCCGGCCGTCACCACCACGTTGAGCAGCGACAGCGGCAGCAGCACCTTCCAGCCGAAGGCCATCAACTGATCGAAGCGCGGCCGCGGCAGCGACGCCCGCAACAGGATGAATATCAGGATGAAGAACAGCAGCTTCAGCGCGAACCACACGATGCCCGGCAGCACCGGCCCCATCCACCCGCCGCAGAACAGCGTCACGATCATCGCCGAGATCACCGTCACGCCGACGTACTCGCCGACGAAGAACATGCCGAACTTCATCCCCGAGTACTCGGAGTGGAATCCCGCCACCAACTCGGCCTCGGCCTCGGGCAGGTCGAAAGGGAGACGATGGGTCTCGGCCAGCCCGGCGATGAAGAAGATGACGAAGCCCAGGAACTGGGGCACGATGAACCAGATATCCTGCTGCGCCGCGACGATGTCGCGCAGGCTGAAGGACCCCGCCATGAGCACGACGCCCATGAGCGAGAGCCCCATGAACACCTCGTAGCTCACCATCTGGGCCGAGGCCCGGAGCCCCCCCAGGAGCGCATACTTGTTGTTCGACGCCCACCCCGCCAGCACCACGCTGTAGACGCCCATGGACGACATGGCGAGGAAGAACAGCAGCCCGATGTTGAGGTCGGTGACGCCGATGGTCTCGGTGATGGGTATGACCGCCACGGACATCAGCCCGGTGATGACGATGACCGCCGGGGCCAGAATGAACACGGCGCGGTCGGCGAAGGGCGGGACCCAGTCCTCCTTGGTGAAGATCTTGATCATGTCCGCCAGCACGATGCCGAGCCCCAGCGGACCCACCCGGTTGGGACCGTGGCGGTCCTGCAGCAGCGCCAGGAAGCGCCGCTCCAGCCAGATGAGCAGCGCGGCCAGGATCAGGGGCGCGTTGAGCACCCCGAGGATCACCGCGATCTGTAGCAGCACGTCCGTCACGTCACACCCTGCGGCACCGGCTCCAGGCCGGGACGTCCACGCCGCGGACGTTGCCGATTCCCACGGGCACGCCCACCAGGCCGGCGGTCATGCTGGGCATGAGGCGGGCCGGCAACTGGAACATCCCGCCGTCCAGCTCGATCTCCACGAACTCCCCCTCCTGAACCCCCAGCGTCCGCGCGTCTTCCGAGTTGAGCGCCGCGTACGCCCCGGGGCTCCGTTGCGCCACCGCCGGCGCGGCCGCGCTCTGCTCGTCCGAACCGAAGATGTGGTGCAGCGGCACCACCAGGAACTCGCCCGCGCGACGCTTGAACGCGGGCGGGATCTCGTCGGTGTAAGCCGCGGCGCCGTTGGCCACCGGCTCGATCAGCCGTGTGCCGGGATCGCCGCCGGTGAGCGCCCCGCCCACCTCCGCCTGGAACTTGTTGAGCGACTGGACCGAGTTCCATCCCGGCGCCCAGAAACGCGTGATCAGCGGCGACGGCGGCTGCTGCGGATAACCCTCCATGGTGAACGCCAAGGGCGAATCCGGGTCCGCCGGCGGCTTGGGCTCGTGCACGTTCACGTTGGCCGAAACGGCCGTGCGGCCGCTGGCGCGCGGCGACAGGCGCGGCACCTTTTCCCCGTTCACCCGGAACGACGCGCCCGCCACGTGTTTCGGCAGTCCCTCGAACACCGCCACCGCGCGCCCGAGCGCCGCCAGGAGATCGTCGGGCGAGCGCAGCCCCGTCAACTCGGTGCGTCCGGCCGCCTGGGCCATCTCCCCCAGCCAGCCCCACGCCGGCTTCACCTCGCCCTCGGGCACGAACACCTGGTAGAACCGCTGCGCGCGGCCTTCGTTGTTCACCACGGTGCCCTCGGTCTCGGCGAAGGTACCCGACGGAAACGCCACCTCGGCGCCGGCCATCGTGTCCGTGGCGGAGTGGTCGATGGCGACGACGTGGGCGGACTCCAGCATGGCATCCACCGAGGCGCGCCCCACCCGGCGGTAGAGGTCGTTCTCCAGCACCACCACCGTGTCGACAAGACCGTCGGCCACCCGCTGGAAAGCCTCGGCGGTGCCCATGGCATTGAGCAGCCCCAAGCCGAAGCTGTTGCATTCGGCGGCCGTGAAACACAGGTTGGCGGTCCCGGCCCCGCCGAGCGCCCGCGCCACCTGCGCCGCCGCGTCGACCACCGCCTCGCTGCCGCAGCCGGACCCGGACACGATCACCGGCCGCTCCGCCGCCCGCAGCGTCTTGGCAACCGCCTGGACCGCCGCGCGCTCTTCCCGCGACAACCCTTTCACCGCCGGAGCGCTCGCGTCCAGCGCGCGCGCCACGGCAAACCCCAGCCGCGCCACGTCATCGGGCGCTCCCCTGAAGCACTGGGTGGCCACTTCGTCGAGCCGGGTGCCCGCCGGCGTGGCGACGTACAGCGGTCCCTTCTGTTGCTGTATGACCCCGCGCAGGGCGGCGTCGTCCCAGCGCGGAATACGCAACTGCATGGCCTGCTTGCGCGGCGCCTGCTTCACCGCCTGGCGAATCGCCAGCGCCAGCAGCGGCGCCGTCTGCGTGACGTCCTCCCCCAGCACGAAGACCGCGTCGGCCGACTCCACCTCGGACAGCGACGGGGTGCGGACACCGGCGCCCCGGAGCACGAGCAGCATGCGCGCCACCAGGTGCTCCTCGCCGGGGGCCATCCCGCTGAAGAAGTTGCGCGAGCCCACGAGTGTCCGCAAAGCGAAGTTCGCCTCCATCGACGCCCGCGGCGAGCCGATGCCGATGACGCGGGACTGCCGTCCCATCAGGAGCGCCGTGCGCTTCAGCGCGTCCGCGCCGCTGACCGGGCGGCTCTCGCCGTCCTGGCGCAGGCGCGGCTGGCGCAGGCGCCGGTCGCCGTTCACGAAATCGTAGCCGAAGCGGCCGCGGTCGCACAGGAAGTAGCCGTTCACCTGGGCGTTGTAGCGGTTGAGGATGCGCCGGAGCCCTCCGTAGCGCTCGCCCGCGATGGTGTTGCATCCGAGGCTGCAATGGGCGCACACCGACGGCGCGGTCTGCAGGTCCCACTTGCGGGTGTAGTGCTGCTTCAGGGTCTTGTCGGTAAAGACGCCCGTGGGGCAGATCTCCACCAGGTTGCCGCTGAACTCGTTCTCCAGGACACCGTCCTCGTGGCGCCCGAAGTAGACGTGGTTGTGGGAGGCGAAGGCGTCCAGATCCTTGCCGCCGGCGTAGTCCCGGTAGTAGCGCACGCAGCGGTAGCAGGTGATGCAGCGGTTCATCTCATGGTTGATGAACGGCCCCAGTTGCTGGTTGGTGAAGGTGCGCTTGCCGAAGCGGTAGCCGCGGTAGTTGTGCCCGGTCATCACCGTCATGTCCTGGAGGTGGCACTCGCCGCCCTCGTCGCACACCGGGCAGTCGTGCGGGTGGTTGCTCATCAGGAGCTCGACGATGCCGGCGCGGAACTGCGCCGCGTCCTTGTCCCGGATGGAGATGCGCGCGCCGTCCATGGCGGGAGTCATGCACGCCATGACGATGCGGCCGCGCTGGTCGTTCTCGTCGCGGAACTGCTTGACCGCGCACTGGCGGCAGGCGCCCACGGACCCCAGGGCCGGGTGCCAGCAGAAGTACGGCAGGTCGAGTCCCTTGGAGAGGCATTCCTCCAGCAGGTTCTTGGCGGGGTCGACCTCGTAGGGCCGGTCGTCGACGTAGATGGTGGCCATGATGGTTACGCTGCGTCGCTCTTCGGCAAGAGCTTTTCGAAGTCCTCCCGAAAATACTTGAGGGCGCTCTGCAACGGCTCCATGGCGCCGGGGGCCAGCGCGCAGAAGGTGTTGCCCGGCCCCATCATGCGGATCTGCATCTCCAGCCGCTCCAGGTCGCCGGGGCGCCCGCGCCCTTCGAGGAGTCCCTGGAGAATGCGCGCGGTCCAGGGCAGGCCGTCGCGGCACGGCGTGCACCAGCCGCAGGACTCCTGGGCGAAGAAGCGCTCGAGGTTGAGCACCATGCCCACCACCGAGGTCTGGTCGTCGAGGACGACCATCAGGCCGGTGCCCAGCCGGCTGCCCGCCGCCTGCACCGAACCGTAGTCCATCTTCACGTCCAGGTGCTCCTCCACCAGGAAATCGGTGGAGGCGCCCCCCGGCAGGAGGCCGCGGAACTTGTAGCCCTCGCGCATGCCGCGGGCGCGCCGCTCGAGGATCTCGCGGATGGTGGTGCCCAGGGGCAGCTCCCATACCCCCGGCCGCCGCACCTTGCCGCTGACGCCGTAGAGCTTGGTGCCGCCGTCCTCGCTGCGGCTCAGGCCCAGGTACCACTGGGCGCCGTTGCGCAGGATCGGCGCCACGTTGCACAGGGTCTCGACGTTCTGCACGATGGTGGGCTTGCCGAACAGGCCGCTCACCTGGGGGAACGGCGGCTTGGCCCGGGGATTGGCGCGCTTGCCCTCCAGCGCGTTCAGGAGCCCGGTCTCCTCGCCGCACATGTAGCGCCCGGCGCTCGTGTGCAGATGCAGCTCGAAGTTGTAGCCCGAGCCCAGGATGTTCCGGCCGAGGTAGCCCTTGTCGTAGGCCTCGGCCAGCGCGCGGGTGATGCGCTCCGCCGCGAGCTTGTAGGCCCAGCGCAGGAAGATGTAGCCCTGCGTGGCCTGGATGGTGTAGGCGGACAGGATCATCCCCTCGATGAGCAGGTGCGGGTTCCCTTCCAGGATCAGACGGTCCTTGAAGGTCCCCGGCTCCATCTCGTCGGCGTTGGCCACCAGGTACTTGGGCGTGGGCGCATTGTCGCCCATGGGCACGAAGCTCCACTTCTGGCCCGTGGGGAAGCCCGCGCCGCCGCGTCCCCGGAGCCTGGAGTCCGTCACCTCCTTGAGGACGTCCGCCGGGGCCATCTCCTTGAGCACCTTGCGCAGCGCCTCGTAGCCGCCCACCTGCTCGTAGGCCGCCAGGTCGAGCACGGTGCCGTCCGGCCGCAGGTCCCCGGTCAGGGGCTTGTCCATGGATGATCCGTTCGCCATATCGTCCAGTCCGGTCAGGCGCCCGACGGCTGCCGGTAGCGGGCGAGTATCTCGTTCACCTTGTCGTTGTCCAGGTTGCGGTAAAGCTCGTTCCCCACCATCATCGCCGGCCCCCGGTCGCAGGTGCCGAGGCAGGCCATGGGCAGCAGGGTGAACTTGCCGTCCGCGGTGGTCTCGCCCAACTCCACGCCGAGGTGTTCCTTGAGATGGGCACGAATACCCTCGTAACCCAGGATCCAGCAACTCACGCTGTCGCACAGGAGGATGACGTTCTCCCCCACCGGCTTGCGGAAGATCAGGTTGTAGAAGGTGGCGACGCTGTCGAGCGCCTCCGGGCTCATGTCCAGGAGCGCGGCGATTTCCTTCAGGTGCTCGTCCGACACCCAGCGGTGGTGCTCCTGGACGATCTTCAGCGCCTCCACGCACGCGGCCTGCGGGTGGTCGTAGTGGGCCGCCTCGGCCCGGATCTTCTTGCGCTCGTCTTCCGTCAGCATGTCGCGCTCGTCACTCTTCGATCTCGCTCCGCGCCCTTCTTCATCGGTCTATGTCCGCCAGCACGAAGTCGATGCTGCCCAGAATCGCCAGGAGATCCGGCACCATGACGCCGCGGCTCATGAGCGGGATCATCTGCATGTGGGCGAAGGACGGGGTGCGGATACGCACCCGGTAAGGGATGGTGCCGCCGTCGCTCACCAGACGGTAGCCGTTGTTGCCCTTGGTGGCCTCGATGCCCACGAAGGATTCCCCGACCGGAATCACCGGCCCCCAGCTCACGCTGAGGAAGTGGTTGATGAGCGTCTCGATGTCGTGCATCGTGCGCTCCTTGCGCGGCGGCGTGGCCAGCGGATGGTCCGACTTGTAGTGCCCGGAGGGCATGTTCTTGAGACACTGGTCGATGATGCGCAGGCTCTGGCGTATCTCCTCGACGCGCACCAGCGCGCGGTCGTAGCAGTCGCCCTTCTGGGCGATGGGAACGTCGAAGTCGAACTGGTCGTAGCCCGAGTAGGGCCGCTTCTTGCGGAAGTCCCACTCGTAGCCGCAGGCGCGGAGACCGGGGCCGGTGACGCCCCAGTCGATGGCCTCTTCGGCGGTGTAGGCGCCGATGCCCTGGGTGCGCGCCTTGAAGATGCGGTTCTGCATCACGATCTTGTCGTATTCCGCGAGCCGGTCCGGCATGTAGTCGACGAAGTCCCGCACCATGGCCTGCCAGCCCTTGGGCAGATCGTGGGCCACGCCGCCGATGCGGAACCAGCTCGGATGCATGCGTCCGCCGCACACGGCCTGGACGATGTCGAAGATGCGCTCGCGGTCGTTGAACGTGTAGAAGACCGCGGAAAGGGAGCCCACGTCCTGAGCGAAGGTGCCGTACCACACCAGATGGCTGGCGATGCGGAACAACTCGCACATCATCACGCGGATGACCTGGGCGCGGTCGGGGACGTCCATGCCGGCCAACTGCTCCACCGACAGGACGTACGCGAGGTTGTTCATGACCCCGCCGAGGTAATCGATGCGGTCGGTGTAGGGGATGAACGAGTGCCACGACTGGCGTTCGCCCATCTTCTCGGCGCCCCGGTGGTGGAAACCGATCTCGGGCAGGCAATCGACGATCTCCTCGCCGTCGAGCTGCAGGATGATGCGGATGACACCGTGGGTGCCGGGATGCTGCGGGCCGACGTTCAGGAACATGAAGTCCGCGCCATCGCGGGTGCGCTTCATGCCCCAGTCCTCCGGGCGGAAGCGCAGCGCCTCCTGCTCGCGTTCCTGGCGCTCGTCGGGAAGCTGGAACGGTCCCATCTCCGTGGCCCGGGCGGGATGCTCCTTGCGCAGCGGGTGGCCCTCCCAGGTGAGCGGCATGAGGATGCGGCGCAGCGCCGGATGCCCGTCGAAGCGCACGCCGAACATGTCCCACACCTCGCGCTCGTACCAGTTGGCCGAGGGCCACAGGCCGGTGGACGTGGGCAGCGCGGCGTCGCCGTCCGACAGCGGCACCTTGATGCACAGGTCCTCGTTCCGCTCGTAGGAGAGCAGATGGTAAAGGACGGTGAAATCGCTCTCGGGCTGGCCGTCGCGGTGCTGGCGGAAGCGTTCGTCGATGGCGGTGAGGTCGTACAGCGTGCCGAAGGGGCGTGGCACCTCGGTCTTGAGGAAGTTGAGGAAAGCCGGGAGCTTGTCCCGTGACGTCCACAGGGTGGGAAAGCCGGCGCGGGTCTTCTGCACCGTGAAGGAATCGGCGCCGAAACGGCCTTCGAGCTCGTTCACCACGGCGGGCGCGTCACTCATCGTCCGGACCCGCCCACCTTTCCCCGCTCACCGCGCGTCGCGCCGATTGGATCATTCGGTCATTCCTGCTCAAGAACGAAGCAACCGTGCTCATCGCTTTACTGGGAGTTGCTAGACCTCGTCCGGCGTACGCAGGCTCGTGGCTCGAACCCGGTCCGGCCGCTTGACGTCGCGCATGGCGGGCAACACCGCCTTCTCCACGCCCTGCGGGCCCACCATCCAGCTCAGGGGCCGGCGCTCGTTGCCCACGGCCTTCTGCAAAAGGGTCAACGCCTCCAGAAAGGCCCAGGGAGCGGGCGGGCAGCCCGGCACGTACACGTCCACGGGAAGGATCTTGTCCACTCCCTGGACCACGCTGTAGATGTCGTACATGCCGCCGGAGTTGGCGCAGGCGCCCATGGAGATCACCCAGCGGGGCTCCATCATCTGCTCGTACAGGCGCCGCACCACCGGCGCCATCTTGATGAAGGGGGTGCCGGCGATCACGATGACGTCGGCCTCCCGCGGCGTGCCGCGGATGACCTCGGCGCCGAAGCGGGCCACGTCGAACTTGCTGGTGAGGCTCGTGGCCATCTCCACGAAGCAGCAGGAAAGCCCGAAGTGGAACGGCCACATGGAGTTCTTGCGTCCCCACCGCACCAGATCCTCAAGGCGCGCCATCACCAGCAGCCGCTGTATGGCGTCGTCGAAGGCCCCCCTCTGCGGCTCGGCCGCCTGGGGTTTGGACAGCGACCATTGCATCAAATGCCGATCCTTTCCCGACCGGCCTTGGCCCGCCTCAGGCGGATAGGCTCCCAGTCGAGCGCGCCCATGCGGTATTCGTAGATCAGCCCCACCACCAGCACCGCCACGAATATCACCATGCCGGCGTAGCCGGCCCAGCCCACCTCCTCGTACGCCACGGCGTAGGCGAAGATGAACACCGCTTCCAGGTCGAAGATCACGAAGAGCATCGCGACGATGTAGAACTTCACCGAGAGACGCACGCGCGCCGACCCGGTGGAGAGGATGCCGGACTCGTAGGGCTCGCCGGTGGCGCGGTCCGAATGGCGCTCGCCCAGGACGAACGACAACCCGATCATGCTGCCCGCCACGACGAGAGCAATCAGAAAGTACAGACCCAGCGGCCAGAGCGTCTCGCTACCCATGGTTAAATGCCGCGCACCGTCCTGTCAGGAGAGTCATGCGGAGGCTGGAGGGGAGGGTAATATATGGGTTGAGGGGTGTCAACTAAGGGGTTGATCGTGTACTCCTCCGCTTGCGTCTCGTCCCAACGCAGCGAACGCACCTCGACTAGGTTCCCCCGACTTTTGTGGATCAATCAAAATCAATGCGCATTTATTATGTTGCAAAACATAATGTTACTACGCATAATAAATGAATGCAATTCCTCGATCGCCGCCACGAGATGGAGCGGCTGGACAGCGTCCTGTCCCGCCCCGGCGCTTTCGCCGTCATCTGGGGCCGCCGGAGAATCGGGAAATCGCGGCTGCTCATCGAATGGTCCCGGGCGCACGACGGTCTGTACACGGTGGCGGATCAGTCGTCCCCGCCGGTGCAACGGCGCTACCTGGCGGCGGCGGTGGCGGAACGATTCCCGGGCTTTGCCGACGTCGAGTACCCGGACTGGCGCTCGTTTCTGACACGGCTTTCCGTCGAGGCGGACCGCGCTGGATGGGAGGGGCCGTGGGTGCTCGACGAGCTGCCCTATCTGATCGAGGCGGACCCCGCGTTGCCCGGTGTTCTGCAGAACTGGCTGGATCGACTGGAGCGGCGGGTTCGCCTGGTGGTGTGCGGATCGAGCCAGCGCATGATGCACAGCGTGATACTGGACGCCGCCGCGCCGCTCTACGGCCGGGCGGTCGAAGCCTTCGCGGTCGGCCCCTTGCCGCCGGGACATCTCGCCGAGGCATTTCCCTGGGACAAGCACCGCGGGTTGGTGGGCGCCTACGCGCTGTGGGGTGGCGTACCCCGTTACTGGGAACTCGCCGAACCCTTCGGAAGCGACATCGAGGCGGCGGTGGATGCACTGGTTCTCGACCCGGCGGGTCCGCTTCATGGTGAACCCGATCGGCTGTTGCGGGAGGAACCCCCTCCCGCCACGGCGTTGCGGCCCTTGCTCGACGTGATCGGCAACGGGGCGCACCGGGTCAGCGAGATCGCCGACCGCCTCGGCAAGCCTGCCTCCAGCCTGTCGCGGCCGCTGGCATCGCTGATCGAGATGGGGTTTGTACGCCGCGACACGCCGTTCGGCAGCGACCCCAAGGCGGGCAGGCGCAGCCTGTACCGCATCGACGACCCGTTTCTGCACTTGTGGTTCCGGGTGGTCGCTCCGCACCGGGCCGCCCTCGCGGCCGCGCCCCGCGAGACACGGCTCACGTACTGGCATCGGCATCGGCCGGCCCTCGATGCCGTCGCCTGGGAGGAGCTGTGCCGCCGAGCCGTCCCCCTGCTGCACCGCTCCGATACGCCCTTGGGCCGGCTGGGTCCCTGGGAGCCCGCGCAACGGTACTGGCGCGGCAACGCGCCGGAACTGGACGTCGTCGCGCGTTCGGTGGACGGGAAGCGGCTGCTGGTGGGCGAGGTCAAGTGGACGGCGCGCCGTGTTGAAACGTCTCGCCCCGTCGCGGGTGTCCTTGTCGGACATCTCGGTGACACCGAGGACGCCGAGGTGGTACAGGCACGGTTCGTCCCGGAGAACACCGTCGCGGCAGCCGGTCCGAACATCCATGTCGTCGATGCGCGGACGGTCATGGGCCTCCTCGTGTAGGCTTCGTCTGGCTCTCCGCCCCAAACTGGAGTATATATTTCAAGCTTCAAGCGCCGACGGCGCTCACTGCGGGAGTGCCCGGCCGAGCCGGAGCGCCAGCGTACCAAGGGAGGAACTCGAATGAGTTTGGCGTACGATGATCTGATCGAGCCGGTGATCGTCCGGCAGGAATCCAAGAGCCGGTTCTACTGCATGTGCGGGCGCACCCAGAACTTCCCGTTCTGCGACGGCTCGCACAAGGTGACGTCCATCACGCCGCGGGAGATCGTCGTGGACAAGCCGCGGACCATGGCCATCTGCTCGTGCTGGCGCTCGAAGACCCGGCCCTACTGCGACGGCACCCACGGCAAGCTCGTGGCGAACAAGTAGCCATCCCGGAACGACAAGGAGGAAAGGCGCATGTACGAGGTCAAGAACCCCATCGAAGAGGCCAAGGCAAACCCGGAGATCCGCCATCTTTCGTTGTGGCGCACGGACCTGACCTACTATTGGACCATCAACTGTGAAGCGAACATGCAGGACGACATGCACTACCACGAGAACGACGACCATATCTTCATGGTCCTCGAGGGCCAGTGCACGGTGCGGACGCCGGAGGACGAGTTCGTCCTGAACCCGCACGACACGATCCTGCTGAGATCGGGCCAGCCGTACCAGCTCTGCAACACCGGCGGGGACCGTCTGCTGCTGTTCGGCGCGGGCAACTCGCAGGTGGACGGCAAGCCGCGCACACGCGTGCCGCGGCGACCCAGCCACGTGCCGGTGAAGGAGCCGATCGTCGCGTAGAATTGACCACAAGCGGGTTTCGAGCCCGCCCGAACGGCGGCCGGCGCGGGAGCGGGCCGCGGACTCGAAGGAGGACGACATGTTGCGACTACTGTCCTACGGTCCTTGACCGTACGCCCACAGGACAAGGCTTGTCCTGGCCGAGAAAGACATCCCTTACGACTTGATCGAATGCGACCTGCAGAACAAGTCGAAAGAACTGGTCACCCTCAACCCGTACGGCAAGGTGCCCGTGCTGGTGGACGAGGACGCGGTGATATACGAATCCGCGGTCATCAACGAGTACCTGGACGAGAAGTTCCCCGACGTGCCGCTGATGCCCAAGGAGCTGACGAAGCGCGCCGAGGTGCGCATCTGGATCGACTTCTGCAACACCCGGCTCCAGGCCGCGGCGGGCAATATCCGCCACGACCACGAGGTGGAGAAGAACAAGAAGCGGCTGCGGCAGCACCTGGAGACGCTGGAAGAGCGCATGACCGGCCGCGAATACATCGTCGACGACTACTCGCTGGCCGACATCACCTACATCCCGTTCTTCACCCGTGAGGACCACTACCGGACGTCCATCACCGAGGACCTGCCCAACGTGAAGCGCTGGCGCGACACGCTGCTGGAGCGGCCGAGGGTCAAGACGACCCCGTGAGGGGCTAGGTGCAGGGCATATGAAGGCTTCCCCCGCCCCTCCCCTCCTGGATTCCCGCTTCCGCGGGAATGACGGAGAGGAGCACCGGGACGACGAGGGCGGCACCGACGCACTGACGAGCAAAGTGACCCGACTTCGGGCGCTGCTGCGGGAAATGGGCCACGTGGTGGTCTGTTTCTCCGGCGGCGTCGACTCGGCCTATCTGCTGGCCGAGGCGGTGAACGTGCTCGGGGACGACGCCCTGGCGCTCACCGCGGTCTCCCCCAGCCTCGCGCCGGAGGAGGGGGCGGACGCCCGGAGCCTCGCCGAGAGCATCGGCGCCCGCCACCGGCTCGTCGACACGTACGAGCTGGACGATCCCCGCTACGCCGCCAACCCCGTCAACCGCTGCTATTTCTGCAAGACCGAGCTTTACGGCAAGGCCGTCGACGAGGCCGCGGCCCTGGACATCCCGCACGTGCTCGACGGCTTCAATCTGGACGACCGCGGCGACCACCGGCCGGGGCGGAAGGCGGCGCGCGAGCGCGGCGTGCGCTCGCCGCTGGACGAACTCGGCTTCACCAAGGCCGACATCCGCGAGGCCGCCCGGCGCATGGGGCTCCGGGTCTGGGACAAGCCAGCGCTGGCGTGCCTTTCCAGCCGCTTCCCCTACGGCACCGCCATCACCCCCGAGAAGCTCACCCAGGTGAACCGCTGCGAGCGCGTGCTCCGCGAACTCGATTTCCGCGTCTACCGGGTGCGCTACCACGACGCGCTGGCGCGCATCGAGGTGGCGCCCGACGAGTTCGACAAGCTGCTGCGGCCGGACCTGCGCGAGGAAATCCTTCGGCGCTTCAAGGAAGCCGGCTTCACGTACGTCAGCATCGACCTGCAGGGCTACCGCACCGGCTCCCTCAACGAGACGGTCCGCAGCGAGGCTACCAAGAACGTTTAGGCCTAAGGAGCGGGGTCGCGCACCCATGAGCGAACGGCTCTTGCCCGTGCCGGCCGCCAAGGCCCCTGCGACGGGGCATTCTCGCTCGCGCATTCGAATCACCGACCCATCCCCATAGAGCGCCGGACCCAAGCCTCGAACACGCGCAGCCCGGCGGCGGTGGGTACTGTTTCAAACTGCGGAGCCTCCGCATCCCGTGTCTTGTCGTACTTCCATTGACTAGTTCTCACCCGTGTATGAGCGCTATACTTGTCCACCTGGAGGATATTGGACGATGCGAGCCCCACGACGCAGGCGTCCGCGTAAACGGACGATGTATTGTCCGCCGGACACCAACCTGGACAGATTAGCCAACCAAGTGGTCTACGAAGGCAGTGCCGAACACAAAGACATTCCAAGCTTTGCCGGCCAACCTCGCTTGCGTGCCGACGCTTCTTGCTGCCCTCGGGAGATAACGGACCCGTAAGTGGTCTCCGGATGGCTTCGGTTGGCGATTCACCGCGGCGCTGTCGGCGCGCCTTGGGAGGGGGAATACCCGCGCTATGTGTGGTACATGCACGCCGACACGGTCTTTGAAGCCCGGCTGGTGAACCGTGAAAGGGGTTCCTACAAGGGATATCCGCTGGACAGTGGCGAATGGCCAAAGGGCATCGAGTCACTTTATGCCGCATCTTGAATTCGAAGTGGATTGGGTGGACCCAGAAGGGGTCAGGGGACCGGAGTTGTCCGCGACCTGGGCATCGCTGCAGATCAAAGCCGATGACTCCGTCGTGACGCGAGTACTGGATACCCGGGCAAGAACCATCCGCGATTTTGTCTATGTCCCGATCTATCCGCTAGCGGAATGGTTGGCTATCAACTGGTGGTTCCTGATGCACGAATTCGGAAGCCCGGCGAAGGATGGGAATCCCGACTTCCGTCGTCGACATTCGCTCGGGGCCAACCGGGAAGGATATTCATTCCCCAGCCTGGAAGCGGTTTCGTCCGGCTCTTGGACCCGCCTCACCTGGAAACGGGAGGGGAGTCGTTGGACCAAGGTAGCGTTCCTGGAACAGGGCGAGACGTGGGTAGACAGCGATGAGTTTCGCGAGTGTTGCACAGGCCTTATCGACAGGGTGATCCGACGGCTCGTATCCCTTGGTGTCGATGACACCTTGCTGCAGGAAGAATGGGCTTCAATTCAGACTGCGGATGAAGACGAGGCGCGATTCTGCCAAACAGCGGCCGGACTGGGCTGGGACCCCTATGCCCTGGACGACGACGAACGCAACCGGGTGGTGCTGTATACCGACAAACTGGGCGAGTTGCTGAGCGAGGCAGTGCCGGCCGCCAATACGGAAGACCCATCCGAAAATTGGGCCGCAATCGTGGATGCCGTATTCAAGGTAAAGAGATTCCGGAGCCTTTCTTTGGATCGCCTCAGGTCCTTCCGCCATGAAGCTTACAGCGGGGCAATCGCGGAAACAGAGTACCGGTATCTTGGTCCCTCAGTTCTGGGAATTTTCCATCGCGCACATCCATGGAACGTCGGCTACGAATACGCGCAGCGACTGCGCCAACACCTGAATCTGGATGGCCAACCGCTACCCACCATGCAGCGATTGGCGGAAGCCCTTGGCGAAGATGCCGGTTCCATAAAGAGAGTAGCCAGACCGCCCGTGGCCGCTGGCGGCTGGCCGTGGCTCGTAGACGGCATCGTCACCCGTAACGACGACGGTAACCCGGCCTTTGCCTTGCGAGCAGTTCGCGCCGACAGCCAACGGTTTCAATTTTGCCGCGCCCTTGGGGAAGTCTTGCTGTCGCCGGACTCCGACACGCTGCTCACGAGGACCTACTCGGAGCGGCAACAGCGCAACCGCGCCTTCGCAGCCGAGTTTCTGGCGCCCGCGTCCGGGTTGCGAGACAGAATTGCGCACCCTGTCGTCGATACCGACGACATCGGCGAACTGGCGGCGGCTTTCGGTGTTTCGCCGTACGTGATCGAACACCAGATCAAGAACCACCAAATTGCCCGCGTCTTCACGGCGGTGGACTAGGCGAATTGATCGCCGGACTCCGTCTCACGCTCAGTCTTGCAACTCGGCAAGACGGCGCGACAGCAAGGCGTTGCCCAGACGCCAATTTGAGTCTCCTGGACGAGTCGGCGGGGTTGACACTCCAGAAGCACGTTGTTACGGGTAGCCGGTTCTGATCGGGCGCAAGGCCGGGAACACCCAACGAGTTTGCCAATGTTTCGCATGATCATGTCGCTGGCCGTCGCACTGACGCTGTTCCTCGGCCATGCCACGGCGGGGGCGGAGGAGTTCTACAAGGGCAAGAACCTGCGCATGCTGGTGGGGTTCTCGCCGGGCGGCGGCTACGACACTTACACTCGCTTCGTCGCCCGCTACATCAGGCACTACATTCCCGGGAGTCCGACGCCGGTGGTGCAGAACCTGCCCGGCGCCGGAAGTCTGGTGACGGCCAATTTCATCTACAAGAAGGCCAAGCCCGACGGGCTGACCCTAGGGGTGTGGAGTCCGGGATTGGTGCTGGCCCACGCCATGGGCGACAAGAAGGTGAAGATCGTCCCCAGGCGGTTCGGGATCATCGGGGTACCGACGCGGGACGCCGTGGCGTGCGCGATCATGGGGCGCACGGGTCTCAAGACCCTGGACGACATCGTCAAGTCGGGGAGGGAGCTCAAGATGGGCGGCACGCGCGCCCCGGGGATCACCACCGACCCCTTCCTGTTCCTGAACCGGGAGCTGGGCACCAGGTTCAAGAGCATCACGGGCTACGGCGGCACCGCCAGGGTGCGGCTGGCCATGGACAAGGGCGAGGTGGACGGCGCGTGTTGGACGTGGGACTCCATGAGGGTCACGGCCCGCGGCATGCTCGACAACACCGGCGACAGGAAGCTGATTCCGTTCATCATCGCCCAGCGGCGCGACAACCCGGAGGTCAAGGACCTGCCACTGTTCCAGGAGGTGTTGACCGGCGAGAACCTGGAGGCGTTCAAGGTCTGGAACCTGCAGAACGGCATCACGCGCATCTTCACGCTGCCGCCGGGAACGCCCAAGGACCGGACCGCGATCCTGCAGAGGGCTTTCAAGTCCGTGACGGAGAATCCCGACTTCCTCGCGGATGCGAAGAAGGCCGACGTCTCCGTCGACTACGTGCCGCCTCGGGAGATCCGCAACGCCTTGATCGGATTCGACACCATGGCGCCCGACATCCGCGAGTACCTGCGGGTTCTGACGGGTTTCAAGAAGCCCAAGCCATAATTCTTCCAACCGGGCCGCAAGAACGTCGAACAAAGAAAGGAGAAAATCGCATGTTACGGAGAATCGTGTTGCTGACGGCGCTGCTGGCGCTGACCCTGGTGCAGACCCCGGCGGGCGCCGAGGAATTCTACAAGGGCAAGACCCTGCGCATGCTCGTGGGCTTCTCGCCGGGAGGCGGTTACGACACCTATACCCGCTACATTGCCCGCTACATCGGCAAGTACATTCCAGGAAACCCGACGCCCGTGGTTCAGAACATGCCGGGGGCGGGGAGCCTGATCACCGCCACGTACGTTTTCAAGCGCGCCAAACCCGATGGGCGGACCCTGGGGGTGTGGAGCCCGGCGCTGATCTTCGCCCACGCCATGGGCGACAAGAAAGTGAAGATCGACCCCGCCAAGTACGAATACATCGGCACACCGACGTCGGACTCCGTGACCTGCGGCCTCATGGCCGGCTCGGGGCTCAAGTCGCTGGACGATGTCGTCAAATCGGGCAGGACGGTCGCCATGGGCGGCACGCGCGCGCCCGGCAACACCACGGATCCGTTCCTGTTCCTCAACAAGCAACTGGGAACGAAGTTCAAGAGCATCCCCGGGTACGGCGGCACGGCCAAGATACGGCTCGCCATGGAATCGGGCGAGGGGGACGGCGCGTGCTGGACCTGGGAGTCCATGAGGGTCACGGCGCGCGGAATGCTTGATGCCTCCGGGGACAAGAAATTCGTCCCCTTCGTCATCACCAAGCGTCACGCCGATCCCGAGGTGAAAGACATCCCGCTGTTCTCGGATGTTCTCACCGGTCAGAATCTCGCGGCTTTCAACGCCTGGAACGCCCAGAACCAGATCACGCGCGTATACACGCTGCCGCCCGGGACCCCGGGGGACCGCGTGGCCACGCTGCGGAAGGCTTACAAGGCCGTGATGGAGGATCCAGGTTTTCTGGCGGAAGCGAAGAAGTCCCGCTTGAACATCGCCTACGTATCCCCGCGGGACATCGCGGACAAGTTGAAATCCATCAACAACATGCCGCCGGACATCAAGGAGTACCTGCAGGTTCTCACGGGCTTCAAGAAGCCGCAGTCCTGAGCCAGCACGGGATGGCGCCGGCTACTCCGGCGTCATCCCCTTCTTCGAAAGCTCCTCGACGGCGGCGGACGTCTTCTTCAGGCCGCCCAGGCCCATCCCGTTGAGCACGTTGGGGGCCTTGGAGAACTGGACGTCGTCGTAGGGCACCACCTCGATGCGGTTGCCCCAGGGGTCGCGGAAGTTGAGGCGCTGGTCCAGGGGCTCGACGCCGAGGCGTTCGAGGGCGGCGCGCACCGGTGCCCGGTCGTCCACCACGAAGCCGAAGTGCCGCTTCCCGTCCATCTCCTGGGTCTTGCCCAGGCTCAACTGGATGAACTGGTCGCCGAGGTCGATGAAGGCGTTGTGGTCGCCCCGGCCGCGCAGGCTGAAGTCGAAGATGGCGCCGTAGAACGCCAGCGCCTCGTCCAGGTCCCCCACCTCCAGCACCACGTGGTTGATGCCCATGGCCCGGGCCTTCCGGGAAGTGCTCTCGCTCATGGCTGCTCCTTTCGGTCGCGGCGGGCGGGGGGGCCCGCCGGACTCATCTGCTCATCGGCAGGGGGTTGGCGCGGTGGCGCTCCCCGCGCCGCGCGCCCTCGTCACATCTGTGCGGTGACGCCGTTGCGCGCGCATTCGTCCTCGTACATCCGACGCAGCGCCTGGTCCTCGTCCTCGAACTCGATCTGCTCGACGCCGCGCTCCTCGCCCTGCACCGCGGTGGAAGCGTGCAGCGCCACGAACCGGCACGGCTCGGGGCCGGTGTTGTAGTGCTGATGCCAGCTCCCCGCCGGCGGCGACATCACGGTGCCCTCCTGCCAGTCGAAGCGCTCGGGCTTCGCGCCCTCCTGCCACATGAGCGAATAGCCGGTGGAGTCGAGCATGTAGATGTGCGCGCCGGGGCCGTGCCGGTGCGCCTTCTTGTAGGTCCCCACCGGGAACTGGGAGACGTGGGCGAGCATGGTGCTGCCGGCCATGTGGATGTACATGTTGCGGTTGCCCTTGCCGCGCTTCTCCCGCGGCACCAGCTTGATGTCGCGGATATTGCTGATGAAGTTGTTCTCCAGGATGCCGCCGTAATAGTCGGTGTTGTACTTCCCGTCGCGGCTGAAGAAGTCCTCCTGGGCCGGATCGAAGCGGTCCCTGAAGACGTGGTCGGTGTTGAAGATGAAACCCGGGTCCCGGTAGAGCTCGAACACCACCGGGGCGCTGGTGAGGGCGAAATAGCGCGCCGGTTCCTGGCCGCTGGCGTTGAAGTGCTGGTGCCAGGCGTTGAGGGGGATGGCGAAGAGGCTCCCGGTTTCCCACTCGAAGGTGCGCTTGCGCGCGTCGTCGTACCACACCGTGGTGGCGCCGCGTCCCTGGGTGATGAGCACAATCTCCTCGAACAGGTGCCGCTGGGGCTCGAGGCTCGTCCCCGCGGCGATCTCGCACACGTAGCCGTCGGCCACGCGCTGGTCGGAGAACGACAGGTAGGCGCCCTTGCCGCCGCGGCGCGGCCACTCGCCCAGCTCCATGCGGCGCACGTCCCGGACGTGGGAGCCGCTCACCACCGGCAACCCCTCGGATTCGATCCAGCGGTCATACGCCCCGAACCGGTCGCTCATGAACTGCACGTAGGGATGGACTTCGAACTCCTTGACGGCCCTGGTCGCCATGACGCCCTCCTCTGCTTGGTGTCCTTTCCGGATGCGCACAGGCCAACACTAGAGCCTTTGGCCACGGAATGCGAGCGCGCGCCGCGTTCGTGGGCGCGCCGAATTCTGCTAAGGTGGACCGATGGAACGCACTCTGAATCCACCGGCCGCCAAGATCATTCCCGAAAGACTCGAGCACCACGGTCACGTGCGCACCGACGACTATTACTGGCTGCGCGAACGGGACAACCCCGACACCGTGGCCTATCTGGAAGCGGAAAACGCCCACACCAAGGAGTCCATGGCCCACGTCCAGGAGCTGGAGGACTCCCTGTTCGAGGAGATCAAGGGGCGCATCAAGCAGACGGACATGTCCGTGCCCTACCGCAGGGACGACTACTACTATTACACCCGATTCGAGGAGGGTCAGGAGTATCCGCTTTACGCGCGCAAGCGCGAGTCCCTGGAGAACCCCGAGGAGCTGATGCTCGACGTCAACGCGCTGGCCGAAGGCCACGAGTTCTTCTCGGTGGCGCGCATAGCGGTGAGCTTCGGACAGGACCTGCTGGCGTACGCGGAGGACACGCAGGGGCGGCGCATCTACACCGTCCGTTTCAAGGACCTCGCCACCGGAGAGACGCTGCCCGACGTCATCCCGGAGGTGACGAGCAACATCACCTGGGCCAACGACAACCGCACGCTCTTCTACGCCAAGCAGGACCCGGAGACCCTGCGCTCCTGCCGCATCTACCGCCACGTGCTCGGGACCGATCCCGCCGAGGACGTGCTCGTCTACGAGGAAACCGACGACACCTTCTCGGCCCACGTGTTCAAGACGAAGTCCAAGCGATACTTGATGATCGTCTCTTCCCAGACCCTGAGCAGCGAGTACCGCTACCTCGACGCCGGCGACCCCACCGGCGCGTTCACGGTCTTCGTGCCGCGGGAACGGGGCCACGAACACGCGGTCGACCACTTCGAGGACCGCTTCTTCATCCACACCAACCACGAAGCGCAGAATTTCCGCCTCATGTCGACGCCGGTGGACCGCACCGGCAAGGAGCATTGGAAGGAGGTCATCCCGCACCGGCCCGAGGTGCTGCTGGAGGGCTTCGAGGTGTTCCGCGACCACCTGGTGCTGGAGGAACGGCACGACGGCCTGATGCGCCTCCGCGTCATCCCGTGGGACGGTTCGGAGGAGCACTACCTGGAGTTCGGCGAGCCCGCCTACGCCGCCGGCACCAGCGTGAACCCGGAGTTCGACACCACGGTGCTGCGCTACGGCTACACCTCCATGACCACCCCCAGCTCCATTTACGACTACGACATGGTGACGCGCGCGAGGACCCTGCTCAAGCAGGAAGAGGTGCTCGGCGGCTTCGACAGCGGCGACTACCGCACCGAGCGGCTCCACGCCACGGCCGCGGACGGCGCCCGGGTGCCCATCTCGCTGGTGTACCGCAAGGGGATGGAACGCGACGGCCGCAGTCCGCTGCTGCTCTACGGCTACGGCTCCTACGGCCACAGCCTCGACGCCGCCTTCGGCTCCGCGCGCCTGAGCCTGCTCGACCGGGGCTTCGTCTTCGCCATCGCCCACATCCGCGGCGGCGAGGAGATGGGGCGGGCGTGGTACGAGGACGGCAGGCTGCTCAGGAAGAAGAACACGTTCACGGACTTCATCGCGTGCGCCGAGCACCTGATCGAGCAGCGCTATACTTCACGGGAACGGCTCTTCGCCATGGGCGGAAGCGCCGGCGGGCTCCTGATGGGGGCGGTGGTGAACCTGCGCTCGGACCTGTTCAAGGGCATGGTGGCGCAGGTGCCGTTCGTGGACGTGGTCACCACCATGCTGGACCCGGACATCCCCCTCACCACCGGCGAGTACGACGAGTGGGGCAACCCCGACGACAAGGAGTTCTACGACTACATCCTGTCCTACTCGCCCTACGACAACGTCGCCGCCAGGGACTACCCGCACATGCTGGTGACCACCGGCCTGCACGATTCCCAGGTGCAGTACTGGGAGCCGGCCAAATGGGTCGCCAGGCTGCGCGCCGTCAAGACCGATCGGAACCGGCTGCTGCTGAAGACCAATATGGAAGCGGGACACGGCGGCGCATCGGGGCGTTTCAGACGTTACCGCGAAATCGCCCTGGAATACGCGTTTCTGCTGGATCTGGCCGGAATCGACGAATAGGACGAATAGCCGCCCGCGATGTCCGCGCGGAACGGACCGTGCCGCGGGCGGCTTGCCAGCCGGGCTACTTGTCCTCGTCGCCCTCATCCATCGACATGGCCTTGAGGTGCTTGTCGATGGTGGTGTAGCCCTTCCACTGATCCACGATCCAGTAGCGGATGCCGAACTCGAAGCGCAGCTCGCGGGTCTCGCCGTCGCTGGGATTGAAGTGCTGGTGGTGCATCATGCCGGGAGGCACGTGGACCGCGTCCCCCTGCTCCCAGGTGTACTTCTTCCCGCCGATCTCCGAGTAGCCCGCCCCCATGAGCGCGTAGAGGTACGCCTCGGGGTGCGCGTGGCTGTGGCTCTTGGAGCGCGGCAACTCCACGAAGATGGAACTGATGGCGGCCGCGGTGGCCTTGAAGCCGTTGCGGCTGCCGCTGCGCCCCATGAGGAAGTAGGTGGCGCCGTGCTTGGACTCGCCCGAAAGCTCGTGCTGGTCCTGGTGCATGGAGATGCGCCGGCCGTCTTCCGGCCAGTCCTGGGACTCTTCCGGCCCGATGGCCGCCATCGCCGCCGGGTCGTTGGCGCCGCAGTCCTCGAACTGCTCCAGGCGTCCCATGTAGACCGAGGCCTCCAGGTGCCATGCCAGCCCCGAGATGTACCCCACCGGGACGTCGCCGTTGTTGAACAACTGGTGCTCGGAACGGTAGGGCACGTGGAGCACGGTACCCGGCCCGAAGTCGTAGCGCTTCCCGTCGAGCACCATGAAGCCGGTGCCGCTCTCGACGTAAATCGCCTCCTCGCCGTGGCTGTGACGCCCGGTGTGCCACCCCACGGGAATCTCCGCCCGCATCATCATGCTGCCGCCGGTGGGGAAGCCCTTCTCGGGCGCGATCATCAACGCGGCCTTGGCGTCCTGCCGCGTCTTGACCCACTCGAGCTCCTTGTGGCGCGCGACTCGCGGCGCGTTCTCCACGAATTCCTCGTTCCGTCCGGTGGTGTTCAGCCATTCACTGTAAAAGTCGCTCATCGTTTCCCTCCCTGAGCCGCGCGGCACTGCCAGCGCGTCCGTTTAGCTGTTGCTTCTTTAGACGAATTCCGGTCCTGCGACAAGGAGACCGGAACATCCCGGAGGGAGAACCCATTTGACATTTATCGATCGGTCAAATAGTGTCCATGAAGAGGTATTCAACCACGGGATTGGTGAAAAATGGGCAGTTCGTACTCTTCGTCGGTTTCGGATGATGAGGTGGACGGCAGCAAGGAACATCCGTGGGAGGCTGCGTATCGTGAAGCGCTGAGTCCCTACATCTTCAAGAGGGTCCTGATCTTGATGGCCCTGTACCTGGGCGCATACACTCTCATATGCCCGTTGGGTGCGGATGGCCTCACATGGACCCAACGCGCGGCCTATCTCGGTCTGTGCTCGGCCTTGGTCGCGCCTTTGTGCTATGCGGAGTACGTCGTTACGCTCTACCTCACGCGGTACTGGAGCCCGCCGGGCATCACGCTGGCGGCTTTCGCGGCCACTTTCATTGCCACGCCCACGGCCACGGTCATCGCATACGGCGTCGACACGCTGCTCTTCCCTCCCCTCTTGGTCCCCGCCGACTGGCCCACCGTGTACCTGTTCCTGACGATCTCCGTCCTGATATGCGGGACCGTCACCCACTATCTGGTCAGCCAACGTTCCAGGGACGAAGCGGCCGGCGAAACCTGGACGGAAACGCTTCCCGATACGGCTCCGCCCGACACCCCGGACGAACGAGCGGCGTCCCGCGTCGCGGCCGGCCACAACGCCGAGGAGTCCCGGTCCGGCTTCCTGCGCCGCCTGCCGGCGGAGGCGGGACAGGACGTCATCTACCTCAAGATGCGCGACCACTACGTGGAGATCGTCACCGCCACCGGCAATTGCGCCCTGCTGATGCGTTTCGTCGACGCCATCCACGAGCTGTCGCCCCAAGGCATCCGGGTACACCGCTCCTACTGGGTCGCGCTTCGGCACGTGGAGGGTTGGACCAAACGCAACCACCGTGTGTTCCTGCGCCTCACGGGCGGGCACCTGGTTCCCGTCAGCCGTACCTACCTCGCCCAGACGCGCGCCGCCGTCGAGCGTGAGCAGTCCCCGCAGGCGACGAGCGCAAAAGAATCGCGGTGATCCCGTGCCTTGCCGGCCCGGCCAAGCCGCCGGCGCTCCTGGGGCTCGCTTGACAGTTTTCGCGAGCGGAGTCTATATAAGATTCTCGGCTCGGAACATCGTGCAGGACGTCACTGCCGCGATGCGGTCCAGCAATGCTCCTCCCCGGCCGCATTGTTCATGGTCCTTCGCAGCGACAGCATCCGCAAGTTGATGAAATGAAATGGCGCTTGAAGGCGTCGTTTCGCACACTTGTTTCCGGTGAGCCGGTTCACGGACGCCGAGGGTATTTCTCTTCAAGTCAATTTCCACAGGAAACCGCAAGGAGGTTTGAGCATGGCGACGAAACTGAAGTTCGGACTGTTGCTGCCCCATTTCGGGGATCAGGGATCGGTCGAGAAGTGCATCGAGGGATCCAAGCTGGCCGAGTCCTTGGGTTTTGACTCCGTCTGGGTGCGGGACCACCTGGTGTTCGAGCCCCACGGCATGGAAGGCACGGACAACACCCACATCGAGTGCGTCGCCATCCTGTCGGCGATCTCGTCGGTGTGCAAGAAGCTGATCCTGGGATCGGGTACGATGATCTCCCACAGACACCCGATCCACTTGGCCCAGTGCATGGCGGCCCTGAGCGTGTTGTCCGAGGGCAAGGTCATCATGGGCATCGGCGCCGGGACGTTCCAGCACGAGTTCGCCGCGGCGGGACTCAAGAACACGCGGGACGACCGCTTCAACATGGCCAAGATCAACTCCCACCTCGTGCGGCGCCTCTGGGCCGGGGAAAAGGTGAACTACCAGGACGAGTACTACTCCTTCGAGGACGTCGAGTTGAAGCCCACGCCGCTGGCGCCCATCCCCATCTGGTACGGCGGCGGCACCCCGGCCTCGTGCCGGCGGGCGGTGGACTACTGCGACGGCTGGATGCCCGGACGCATCCCGCTGGCGACCTTCCACAAGTGCATCAAGTACCTGCACGACCTGTGCGACAAGGCCGGCAAGCCCATGGTCACCACCGGCGCCATCCCCATCACCAGCATCGCCAAGGACAAGGACACCGCGGTGAGCAAGGTCAACGCGCCGGGGCTCATCAACGAGGGCAACAAGAAGCCCACATGGGTGAAGCCCAAGTCCGGCACCTTCTCCAAGCTGGAGGACATCGAGGGGCTCTTGTTGGCGGGCACGCCGGAGGACATCGTCCGCGACACGCAGCGCTACGAAGAGGGCGGCCTCAACCACATCGTCTACGACCTCCGGTTCCGCTACGAAGACTGGTACGAGCAGATCGAGCTGCTGGGCAAGGAAGTCCTGCCGGCGGTGCGCGCCTAGGCGGAACGGCCGGGCGCTCCTTGGGAGGACCACATGCGAACAGAGGACGTCTACTTCTACAGCGAAGGATACAAGGTCCACGGGACCGTCTACCTGCCCGACGATGACCAGGGGAAACCCTGGCCGGGCATCGTCCAGGGCCCGGGCTTTCTGGGACTCAAGGACGCCAAGCACTACATCCTGATGTTCGAGCGGTTGTGCGAGTCGGGCTACGCGTGCCTGTGCTTCGACTACCGCGGCTGGGGGCAGAGCGAAGGCCCGCAGAAGGGCTGGGTCATGCCCACCTGGCAGGCCGAGGACATCCGCAACGCCATCACGTACATGGAGACCCGCGACGACGTGGACTCCGACCGCATCGCCACCTACGGCTCCGGCGGCACCGGCGGCGGCAACGCCGTGCTGGTGGGCGCCACCGACAGCCGGGTCAAGTGCGTGGTCTGCTACCTGGGCGTGTGCAGCGGCCGCGACTGGCTCCATTCCATGCGCCGGGAATACGAGTGGATCGACTACCTCAAGCGCATCGAGGAGGATCGCCGGGTCCGGGTGCTGAACGGCACCGGCGAGCTGGTGGCGGCGCGCGAGGAGATCATGGTCCAGACCCCGGAGCGCATGACCACCAACATCAAGAAAGAGGTGGCGTCCAAGATCCCCAACCAGATGCCGCTGCAGTGCGCCGACGCCATCCTGGACTACTGCCCGGAGGACGTGGTCCACAAGATCTCGCCGCGGGGCGTGCTGTTCGTCGCGGTGGAGAATGACGCCACCACCCCGGAAGAGCACTCCATCCGCATGTACGAGAAGGCGGGCGAGCCCAAGAAGCTCGTCATGCTGCGGAAGACCACCCACTACGGGGTCTACAACGACTACTTCGACCGGATCGCCGGCGAGGTGGTGGACTGGTACAACCGTCATCTCAAGTACGACCGCGTCGGCATCACGGAACCGTAGGGACCGGGATGGCGGCGCGGGCCCGGGTTCGGGCGTCCGAAATGATGGAGGGCGGACCCAACATCATCCCGGACGCCCGAACCCCGGCCTAGGTCGAAGGACGCGTACCGAAGAAAACCAGAGGGCGAGGAGTATTGATCATGGGGAAGTTCGAATTCGGTATCAGGGTGCCCAACTCGGGGCCGCTCTCCAGCAAGGAGAACATCGTCAAGGCGGCACAGAATTCCGAGGAGTTGGGCTTCGACACGATCTGGCTCCATGACCACGTGGTGTGGAGCTCGGAGATGCACCGGCACCATATCTCGTCCGGCGCCGCCGAGGCCCTGACCGACGCGCAGGAGGCCAACTTCTTCGAGTGCATGACCACGATGTCGTACCTGGCCGCCAAGACCAAGGACATCCAGATCGGCGTGGCGTGTCTCGTGATGCCGCTGCGCAACCCCATCTACGCGGCCAAGCAGTGCGCCACCCTGGACCACCTGTGCGACGGGCGCTTGTTGGTGGGCGTGGGCCTGGGCTCGAAGGCCACCCGCGACTCCAGCGAGTTCGACGTGTTCGAGGTGCCCATCAAGGGCAGGGGCAACCGCACCGACGAGTACATTGAGGCCATGAAGGCCATCTGGACCCAGCCCATGGCGTCCTACGAGGGCAAGTACCTCAAGTTCGACAACGCCGAAATCCACCCCAAGCCGGTGCAGCAGCCGCACCCGCCGGTGTGGGTGGGCGGCTGGATGGACCAGGCCGCGGTGCGCGCGGGCCGCTACGGCGAGGGCTGGATTCCCGGGTGGCTGTCGCCCACGGAGATGGCCCGGGGCTGCGAGATCCTCAACAAGGCCGCCGAGGACGCCGGGCGTGATCCCGCGGGCATCAAGATCGCCGTGGAAAAGCTGGCCTGCATCGCCCGCACCCGGGACGAGGCCATGACCCTGGCGCTGCCCACCATCCGCGAAAGCTCCCACACCTACGAGCGCGACGTCGACAACATCCAGTTCGCCCTGGACCGCCACATCATCGGTTCGGTGGACGACGTGCGCCGGCGCCTCGACGAGTTCATCGAGGCCGGCGTCCAGCACTTCGAGCTGAAGCTCATCTACCCGGACATGGACACCATGTACAAGGAGATGCTGCTCTGGTCGGAGGAGATCATTCCGCACTATGTCTAACGCGAAACCAGCCCTCGTGGAGTTGCGTTTCGAGCTCAACGGCAAGGACACGGCCGTGGAGTGCGAGCCGCAGCAGACCCTTTCGGAAGTGCTGCGCAACCGCCTGAACCTCACCGGCACCAAGATCTCGTGCGAGGTGCAGGTGTGCGGCGCGTGCACGGTGCTGGTGGACGGCCTGCCGGTCAGCGCCTGCACCTACTTGGCCTACGAGGCCCAGGGCCGCCGCGTCACCACCGTCGAAGGGCTGGAGAACGCCGACCGCTCGTTGCATCCGATCCAGCAGTGCTTCATCGACGAGTTCGCGTTCCAGTGCGGCTTCTGCACGCCGGGCATGATCCTGTCGGCCAAGGCCCTGCTCGACGACAACCCCGATCCCACCGACGACGAGATCATTCACCACATGGACGGCAACCTCTGCCGCTGCACCGGATACGTGCCCATCGTGAAGGCCATCCGCAAGGCGGCGACGGTGATGAAGGAGGCGCGCGGATGAGCGACGACAAGAACCGCGACTTCGAGGTGGTCAACCACTCGGTGCCGCGCCGCGACGGGCGCGCCAAGGTGTCCGGGCGGGCGCTGTACGTGAGCGACGTCAAGCTCGCGGGCATGGCCTACGCCAAGGTGCTGCGGAGCCCCTACGCCCACGCCCGCATCGTCTCCATGGACACGTCCGAGGCGGAGGCCCGGCCCGGCGTCTACTGCGTGCTGCGGGGCGACGACCTGGAAGGGCTGAACCCGTACTTCGGCCACGCCGTCAAGGACCATCCGCTGGTGGCCATCGACAAGGTGCGCTACGCGGGCGAGCCCGTGGCCGCGGTCATCGCGGAGGACGAGCTCACCGCCTACGAGGCGCTGGAGTTCATCCACGTGGAGTACGAGGAGCTGCCGGCGGTGATGGAGCCGCGGGAGTCGCTGGACCCCGCCGCGCCGCTCTTGCACCAGCGCGAGTTCGAGGCCGGCGCCCTGCGCGGCTTCGAGGGCGAGGTCACCGCGGGCCGGGGCACCAACCTGTGCCAGGAGCACCACATCAAGTGGGGCGACGTGGACGAGGCCTTCTCCAACGCCGCGACGGTGGTGGAAGGCGAGTATTACTTCCCCATGGCCTACGCCTACGCCATGGAGCCCTACGTGGCCATCGCCGAGGTGGGCGACGACAACGTCACCATCTACTCCTCGGCCCAGCACCCCTTCATGGTGCGCCACGACCTCAAGACCATCTTCGACATGCCGGTCAGCCAGATCCGCCTGATCGTGCCGTTCGTGGGCGGCGGCTACGGCAGCAAGTCCTACACCAAGATCGAGCCGCTGGTGTCGGCGTGCGCATGGAAGGCGCGGCGGCCGGTGAAGCTGCAGCTCAGCGTGGAAGAGGCGATGCTCACCACCCGCGGCGACGACGCCCTCACCTGGATGCGCACCGCGGCGGACGCCGACGGCAAGATCATCGCGCGCCAAGCCAAGATCTTGATGAACACCGGCGCCTACGCGGAGAACAGCCCCCTGGTGTGCGAGAAGTCGTCCAACCGCTGCGTCGGCCCCTACGCCATACCCAACGTCCAGATCGACAACACCATGGTCTACACCAACACGGTGCCGGCCAGTTCCTTCCGCGGCTTCGGCTGCGCCCAGGTGACCATGGCCGGCGAGTCCCAGATCGACGAGCTGGCGGCCAAGGTCGGCATGGACCCCTACGAGTTCCGCATGCACAACGCGGCGCGGCCCAAGCAGGAGTTCTTCCCCGGCATGCGCCCGTTCGACGGTTCGCTGACCCAGGACCTGAAGATCGTCGCCGACAACATCGGCTGGAACGAGCCCCTGCCGAGCGGCCACGGCCGCAGCATCGGCTGCTCCGCCAGCGACGCCGGCGCCTATCCCCTCACCTCCACGGCCGTGCGCGTGCACGCCGACGGCTCGGCGTCGCTGATGATCGGCAGCACCGAGCTGGGCCAGGGCAGCCATACCGTGCTGCCGCAGATTGCCGCCGAGGAGCTGGGCATACCCTTCGACCTGGTCCGGGTGGTGTCCTCCGACACCGCCATCACCCCCTACGACCGTTCCACCGGCGCCAGCCGCACCACCACCCTCATGGGCCGGGCGGTGCAGGAGGCCAGCCAGGAGGCCAAGGAGCAGATGGTGCGCATGGCCGCGGACGTGCTCGGAGTGCAGGAGTCGGAGATCGAGTCCGTCCGCGGCGGCATCACGTGCGGCGAGGTACGGCTCAACTGGTCCGAGGTGCTGACCCGCTACTACAAGCTCCCGGACGGCGAGGTCATCGGCCGCGCCTACATCCGCAAGGACAAAGACTTCGCGCAGCTTCCGGTGTTCTGGGAAGCCGCCGCCACCGGCATCGAAGTTTCGGTGGACGAGGAGACCGGCAAGATCACCATGGAGAAGCTGGGAACCTGCGGCGACGTGGGGCTGGCCATCAACCCGGCCCTGGCCGAGGGCCAGGACATCGGCGCCGCCACCACCGGCATGGGCATCGGCATGTTCGAGGAGCTGGAGTTCGACCGTAACCAGCTCCTGAACGGCAACATCCTGGAGTACCGCCTGCCGCGCTTCTCCGACATGCCGCCGACGGTGAAGCTGGAGTTGGTGCAGAACCGCGACGGGGTGGGACCCTACGGCGCCAAGGGCGGCGGCGAAGCCTCCCTCAACTCGCTGCCCGCCAACATCGCCAACGCGG